>JBEIQV010000030.1:0-18608 GCA_040376335.1 Verrucomicrobiia bacterium
CGAGCAGGCCGGTATTTGTCACCGTGCCCGCATAACGCTCGGGCGCTGGCGCTGGCGGCTGCCCTTCGACCGGTGCTGGTGCGGGTTCGCTGACGGCACCAACATAAACATCAAGACCTCGAAGTGTAGGGTCGCTGGAAAGGTGAGCAGCAACTCCTACTTGCAGACCTGCGGCGAGAATGGTCTGCCCGTCCGGCGTGGAAATGGTGCCTTCGTTTTTAACGTTCGGCCCGATGAGCGCGACACGTCCGCCGACATGCTCCGGCGTCGTGGGGCTGCTGATGACTGCGCCCTTTTGAACGACAACATCACCCAGCTTTCCGCCCAGTGTATTGGGCGCGGCTGGTGGCGTGAATGCGGGTGTTCCATTTGCGCCAGAGTCGAGCGGCAATGCGGAAAACAGAAACTGTGCATCCGGGTTGTTCAGCAGGCCGCGCGCGATCAGGTTGTCATTGATCGGCAGCGATGAGGCGAAGAGGCCGTGCAGATTGATCTGACTCGTTCCCCCGAAAAGAATGCCGTTCTGGTTGATGAGATAGACTTGGCCGGGCGCTTCGATTCTCCCGAGGATTTGCGTCGGATTGCCGGATGGATCGGTGATTTTGTTAAATGCCGTCCACTGTGTCTTGTTGGCTTTGCCTGCGCTTTGATCGAATCGCAGCGTCGTGTCTTTGCTGATGTTGAACGTTTTCCAGTTCAGCACCGCCTGCGGTTTAAGCTGGCGAATCGTCACTATCGCTCTGCCGTTCTTTTCCGTCTGCGACGGAAGGCCTGCGCCCACCCAAAGTTTCGCGTCTTCTCCAACTTGTGGATTTGCGAGATCTGCCGGAACACCGGGTGCGACTTGAAGCCCGCCCACGGCAAGCCCCCTCGGGACGACTGGCAGCGCCCTGCCGGAAAAATTCAGCACATCCTTCGTGGTGGCAGCCGCGCGTGCAGCATCCTGCATCGCTTTGACGGAATTTATCGCCTGCGTCGTTCGTGCGAGTGTGTCCCTGGCGTTCTGTTTCGCAGCCACGGCTGCGGCGTTGATGGTGCCCGCTTGTTGTGCTGCTCCGCCGCTGCGTCCGCCGAGCGTTGTCCCGCCACGCAGGATGTCACCCGCATAGGCACCAGCACTTCCGAAAAGAACCAGCGCAGCCGCGAGTGCGATACGCGACGAAATGCGCGGAGCGCCAACACCAAAGCAGGCAAACGGCTGCCGCGGCCCCACAGCACGGCCTGTGTTCCTTTGCTGTTCACGCAGGTATGCAGAAAGAGGAATTTCCAGCGGGTTTTCGTTAGGCTGTTTGCTCGTCATGTGATGGCTACGGCTACAGACGCCTGAAAATTGGCGGTTTCACGTTACGCTTTGCAGTCACGTGTTACGGTTTTGCGGCAGCGGTTTTGCTCCCAGCGGGTTTTCCATCGGCTGGGCGATCTTTGGGCGATGGCTTTTGAGTCGTTCCATCGAGCTTGATGCGCTGCGCAGCGAGGTCGCCGCCGAATTCATCCACCATGCTCTGCAAACGTGCCCGCGTGATGCCGACGAATGGCTCGCGAGCAGTGAGCGCAGTGCCGAGGCCGAATTTTTCGTAGCGGCTGAGGACTTCAGTGCTGATTGCGAACATCTTCGCGTTCTTCGAGCGATGTTCCGCGACAGTGTCCTTGAGCACGCGGTTTTCAGCAGCGAGTTTGGAACGCTCGGCTTCGGTCTTCTTTGCCAGTGCGTCCGCCGTTTTTCCGAAACTGTCCGCCTTCACGAGCAAGTCCTTCGTCGCTGAAATTTCCTTTTCCCGCGCAGCGATGTCGGCGTTCAACTTCTCCGCCTGTTCCTTTGCGGCCTGCTTCTCCCCATCCGTGGTTTTGACGAGTTTCGCGAACGCCTCTTCACTGGTCTTCAGCTTCGCTTCGAGTTCGGTCTTTTCGTTCTGCAATGTCACCTGCGCAGTCTCCGCAGTGTTGAGTCGGAGCGTGAGGGATTTGAGTTGCTCACGCATCCGAGCTTCGTTTGGAGACGGGCTTTGCTGTGCGTGAATGCTCGCCGTTCCGAGGAAGAGGACGCTGGTCAAAATGGTGATGATTTTCATGTTTAAAATTTCCCCCCGAAGTCCACGTAGAGCGTGTCTATGCTGTATGGTGGCCCTGCGATTTCCGTAGCTGTCGTCCAGCGCACGCCGAATGCAGTGCGTGGAGAAACCGCCCATGTCCCCCAAAGTCCGTAGCCTTTGGCATTGGTCCCGCCCCCGCCGAAATCGGAGTCATTGAAGCCATCCACTACAGCGTCGGATTCAATATATTTGTAGTAAACGCCCGCCTGCCAGTCGCCGCGTTTTTGCAGCGCAGCAGCGCCTGCGCGAAGACCGAGCATCCATGCAGTATCGCCGCCTGCGTAGCTGCCAAGAGTGCCTTTCGCGCTAATCGGCGCGCGATTGTTGATGCCGAGTGCGTTGAGACGATCCCGATCAAAACCCAGATTTTTGATGTATTCGCCGGTGAGCGAAATCTGGATTGGCTCGAAGCCGTTGTAGTCCAGACGCGCAGTGAACGCGAGCGGCTGGAATTTCGTCGCGAGGCCGAAGTATTGAAACTGGTTGGACGTGCCGAAATTGTTGCTCGCATTCGGAATGATGCGGCGCAGCGGCATGTAGGTGTTTCCTTTCTGCGCGAATGACGGGCGTGTGTTGTCGGTGTTGCCCGCATCGCTGCTCGTGAGCGGCGTGTAGGGCGTGGATTGTTCGCCCTCCGCACCGTCGAATTGATAATACGCAGCCGCCGTTTTGAGAGTGAGATGCTTTGTCAGCTTCCAGTCTGTGCCGAGCTGTGCGCCGTAAAGATACTTGTCGGTGCTGTCGAACTTCGATGGCTGGTTGGATGAGAAATTGAAGTCCGTATTGAAAATCGGGAACACGCCGAGAGTCGCAAACGGCGTGACGCCCTTCGCGATGCGATAGCGGCCTTGGATTGCCAGGCCATCGAAGCCGAGATCGTCGTCGTATATGAGGTCTGTCGAATAGAACGGATTATCTCCACGGCCTCCCGTGATCGCGATGCGACGGTCTGGATCAGCTCCCGCTTCGTATTTGAGGAAAGCGCGATCCAACCAGATGGCGTATTTGCTGAAATTGCCACCCGATGCACCGAGCGATTGGTTCGGTGAAACTGGCGAGCTGTCCTGCCCCGTGCCAATGCGGACGCCAGCAGTGAAGCCGTCGCCCATGTCCACCTCCGCGCCAAGCCTCAGGCGGATGCGGTAGCGCTGCCGATCTTGATCCACGTTGAGTTGGGGCGAGAAAACGGTGCCGCTCACATCAAATGGAGCGCCGGTATTGATCGCCTGGAAATTCGGGAATGCGCCCGTGTTGTCGTTACCCTCGGAAAAATATGTTCCCTCGTAGCGGAGACGGATGTCGCCCTTCACGCGAAATTTGGAAACCCAGTCTGGCAATTGATACGGAGCATTCCAGTGCTCGGATTTCGCAGCCGCCATGACTTCCTGTCGCAAGTCATCGCGGATTTGTTTTTTCACCATGTCGGGGATGAATGGAATGCGCAGCGCATCCTCCGGCGATGGGTCGGCGGGCAAAACCTTGTCCATCTTTGCCTGCTCCACGACAGCCTGTGCTGCGGTGAGCGCATCGGACTGTGCCTGAGTGCGTGCGATGGCGGTGTCCTGTTCCGCTTCGCGGATCAATTCGTCGGCTTCCTCCTTGGTGATGTGACCCTTTTTCACCATGAGCTTGAGCAAATTCACGGCAAAGGTTTGCGAAGGGCCGTTGGCTTGATTGCCGATCAAATCGGGCTGCGGAGCTGCGGCAGGTGGCGGCACGGATTGTTGCTCCGTGGGCTTTGCAGCAGCATCGGCTGGAGCCGCGCCCTCAGCGGGCTTTGTTTCTGGTGCCGGTGTCGCAGTCACAGGCGCATCGGTGGAAACTGCGGCTGGCTCGCCAGTTTTCGGAGCCGGATCATTCTGCGCGTATGTAGGGCCAACGGGAAGCGCTGGCTCGACGGGTTTGCCTGCGTTTGCAGCCGCGCAAATGGATGAAGCCAGTGCGACGATGAGATGCGGGCGAAGTGAGTGTTTTGATTGAGACATTCGAGTTCGGTAAAATTGTAAGATCAGTTCGGACGGCGCGCGCTGAGACGCATCACGATGGGCATCGGCATATCGCTCGGCGGCGGCTGGCTGAGTTGCAGCCCGTTGAGAACTTCGTCGCGAATTGCGGTGTCGAGTGCGCTCTCGCCAGTCGAAGAACCGAGCGTGGCACGCGTCACTCGCCCCGTGGAATCAGCCCAGATTCGCACTTCGATTTTCATGCTCGCCATGCGCGTGCGCGGGTTGTTGCGCAGTGCGTCTGTGATCCGCGCCTGCACCTGTGCGGCGTAGCCACCGAACTTCGATTTGTTGTTCGTGACCGGACGCTTGAAGAAAGTATTTCGATTTCCAGCAGCGATCTGAATGCCGCCGCTAGCAGGTCCTTTCACCGCCGTCGCAACAGCAGGCTCTGGTGGAGCCTCATCTTCCTTCTCCTGCTCCTCCTTCACCATCTCCTCCTTCATTTGCGTGGGTGGTGGTGGTGGTGGCGGTGGCGGTGGTGGTGGCGGTGGAAGAACCGAAACCATCGTGACGTTCTCCTTTTTTCCGCCGCCCGTTTCGGCCTTGGAGAAAACTTTCACTGCAAAAATGATCCCTGTGATCGTGAGTCCGCTGACGATGAGCGGCGCGAGCCATTTCCGAAAGCCGGTCGCGTTCTCATCCTCATCACCCCAGTCGTCATGAGCGTTCGGAGCAGGCACCGCCTTCGGCGCATGTTGCGCAACGGGCTTTTCGAGTGTCGCGATATTGCCTTCGTTGTCGTGGTTTGAGTTCATGGGAATTGAGATGTGTCAGCGGCGGGCTCCTGATGTCGCGAGGCCGACTTGTTTGATTCCGAGTTTCACAACGACGCCGAGAGCGTCTGTGACTTTTTCATACTGCGTAGCGCTGCTGCCTTTGATGATTACGGGCACGTCCGGATTTTCAGCCTTCGCCTGCGTGAGTCGCATTTCCAGCGAAGCGAGTGTGACCGGCTCTTTGTCAAAATACATCGCCCCCGCGTCATCCACGCTGATGACTTTGAGTTTGCTCTTCTCATCCGTCTTTTTCTGCGGCGCATTGCTGCCGCGTGGGATGCCGGCTTTGATTCCCTGAATCGTCGCCGTGGTCATCAGGATGAAAATGACCAGCAGCACGTAGGCGAGATCGAGCATCGGGGTGATGTTGATGTCGTCGTAAGGTTTGTCGTCTTGAACTTGCATGGTCGTGGTTATTTCGCGGCTTTGGTTGCGATTCCGACCTGCGTGATGCCGACCTGGCCGATGACGTTGAGCACGTCCATAATCGCCTGATACTGCGCTACGCGGTCGCCTTTAAGAATGATGGGCACGTTGGGATATTCGGCCTTGATTTGCGCGAGGCGTGATTCGAGTTCGCCGAGCGTGACGGGCGTCGTATCGAGGAAAACCTGCCCTGCGCCATTGATGGTGATCCCCTTCGCTTTTTTCTCCGCAAGGCTCTTGGTGGCCTCGCTGCCCGCAGGCAAATCAGCTTTCAAACCCTGCACCGCCGCTGTGCACATGAGGATGAAGATAACGAGCAGCACGTAGGCGAGATCCAACATCGGAGTGATGTTGATGTCGTCGTAAGGCTTGTCGTCTTGAACTTGCATGGCGTGGTGTTCCTTTCCCGGTTATTCGCCCTTCTCCTTGTAAAATTCGGCCATCTTCGTGACGAACTCATCAATGAAGATGTGCATGTCGTCCTTCGCGTCCTTCACGCGGGAAAGGATGTAGTTGTAGCCGAACAGCGCAGGGATCGCGACGGCCAGGCCGGCGACGGTCGCGAGCAACGCAGCGGCGATACCGGGCGCAATGGCGTTCACGTTCACTTCACCAGCAGTAGCCACAGCGGCGAAGGTGATCATCACGCCGACGACCGTTCCGAGCAGACCGAGAAACGGGCCGCCGGAAATACAGATGGTGAGCAGCACGATCAGCTTGTTGATTTTCTGCGTCTCGCGAACGAGCCCGCCGTCGAGCGCCGCGCGGATTGCTTGAATGCTGCGCCCTGCAAGACCACGACGCACTCCCTCCTGACGATCCACCGACATACGGTGGCGGATTTCTTCCACGCCGATGTGGTAGATGCGATACACCGACGAGCGGCGCAGAATTTTCGCCTTCTCTTTGGTCACCCGTCCGCCGAGCGACTTGGAGCTTTCCATATCATCGTTATCGAGAACGGTGAGATCGGACGCAACGTGACGCCACTCCTTCATGAATAGCTGATTCCCCTTCGCAATACCGTTCAGATAGCTCGTTTTAGAAACCATCACATACCAACTCATCACCCCCATAAGCGCGCAGATGACGATGACGGCCCAACCGTCGAAAGTGAGATTGGAGATGATGATGGCGAATGTGCCGGCCGTCAGCCAGCTCAGCCAGTTAGTGGGTTTTTCATCCGCGCCCAGCACGATGGTCTTCGGGCCTTTCTCGCCGCCTTGCGAAGCTGCTGCGAGTGCGATCCAGCCAGCGGGGCGTGCGACTTTGTGGATTTGTAGTTCGTCCAGCTCGCCAGTGAATAGTGTTGCGCCGGAGGTTTTATCGCCGCCGAGGATGAAGTTACCGTTGATGGCGGGAAGGCCCGCCCCGACGGCGTTGGCGAGTTCGCCATTTACAAAGAGTGAGGTCTTTGTGCCATCGCTCATCACAGCGATATGCGCCCACGAGCCCGGCTGCAAGGGCTGCGGTGCAGCGGCGCGCTGGCCGGAAATTTCGACATAGGGCGCGCCTTTATCCACACCGACTACGAATGAGTTTTTGTCGTCGCGGCGACTGAGGATGACGCCGTTTGGTTGAGTAGCCTTCGCCCACACGGTGATCGTCGCTGGCGAATTACCCGTCCACACCAGCGAGCCGGATGCGGCAATCGGCACGTTGATTTTCCCGTTGAAAGCGACGCCGCTGCCGATTTGTGCACCGTCGAGCTTTCCGCCTGCGGACTCGGTGGTGTTGTTGCTCTTCGTGGAGTCACCGGCGTTCTGTCCGCTTTCGTTAAAGTGAAAGACGAGCACGGTATCCGCATCGAAGCTGCCCTTCGCATCATCAGCCTTTACCGCCTTCGCATCGTTCGAGCCAAAATACATCCAGAAGTCATTTTTTGCGTTTGGCTTTACGTCGTTCAGCTTCACCCACACGTAGGCTTCGCCCATGAGCGCATCAATTTTTTCGACATGGTGTGTGAGCACCGTCTTGCCGTCCTCGGCAACGAAACGGAGGTCGCTTAGATCTTCCTTCGCCAGCGGATAGCCATCGCCGAAAAGCCGCACCAACACCGTGCTCGCGCCGATGGGCTCGGCGACATTCCCGCCCGCCGCCGTGGTGTCCACGGTGACTTTCTTGCGCATGGTCCACGCGCCATCCCACCAGTCACCGGCATGAGCGGCTGCGCTGAGCAAAAGCCCGGCGACAGCGACGGCCATCAGTTTCATCCAGTTAATTTTCGTAGTGCGTGCGATTTGCATGTGAGTCGTTCGTAAAAAAGTGAGTTGGTTTAAAAGTCCGCCCACAGGCGGAAATTGACGCGCGTATCGTGCGCCTGCGTGGTGCCGATGGAGGTGAGCGGCAGTGCGAGTTCGACGATGCCGTGGAAGTGCTCGAATAATTCCACTTCACTGCCGATGCCATAGCTCGCAAGACGGAATGACGAATCCTGTCCCGGCAGCGTGTCGTGCAGCGTGAGCGTCCCGGCGTCTGCAAAAGCGTAGAAGCGCCACTCGTTGCCCGTGCTTTCCTCAACCTCCTCCTCCACGCCTTGGTAGTTCTTCTTTTTCACCAAGCGCTTAGTTTTCAAAAGCGACGGAGTGCGGATTTCAAATGTGCCGAAAATTGCATTATCGCCGAGCGCCTCTGCCTCCTTGTAGCCACGAGCCGTGCCCATGCCGCCGCCGCCAAATTGCTCGCTGTTCACCAGCGGCTGATCCGCCGCCTGACCGTGCAATTTCAAAAACAACTCCCAGTCCCGTCCAAGCTGCTGCGTGTGCGAAATGTCGCCACGGAAATAGATGAAATTTCCATCCGCCCCGAAGCGGTTGCGATCCAGTTCCGACGCTTCGCTGCCCGTGCCTCGGATACCGAGCGTGACTCCGGCGCTGGCGGTCGTGAAGCCTGTATCTACGCGTTTCCATTTTCCGGGATTCGCCGCGTCGGCAACGTCACGACTGTGCAACCACGTCCCATCCCAAGTCGCACTGACCGGATAGTAAGTGATGGGCGTTTTATCCGTCGTGAGGCCGATGGTGACGGCCTGATCAAAGCGCTTCCAATCCATACCGAGACTGAACGATTGGTAAAAGCCTTCCTGCGACGGCAAAGTGAACATTCCGCGAAGACCTAAAATTTCTCCGCGCCCAGCGGATGCCACGCTGCCGAGCGTCGAAACATTACTGTCCTGCTTCGTGCCCGTGAGCATGAGGCTGAACGAATCTATGTCGCGGAAACGCCATAGGTAATATGCGGAGAACACCTTCACCTCGCTCGTATCCTGCGGCGACATCTGGTAACTCGCACCAATAGTATGGCCGAGCTGCCACAGGTTTGCGTAACTGAATGATCCACTGAGGCGGAGGTCCGTCGTATTCGCGCTCGCGCGGTTGTTTAGTTCGACGTTGCCGTGAAAGGGCGATTTGTCCTTCACGAGCAACTCCACGTCGTAGAGCCCGGGTTCATCTTCACGTGCAACAAGCTTCGGCTGCACGCTGCGGTCGGGATGCTTATTCAATGCCGCGATATCCCGCTGCACGTCGTTGAAATTGATCACTTTTCCCTCCGCTAACGAGAGGGCCTTGGCCTTGATTTCACTCGGCAGGAAATATCGTGCGCCCTTCACGCGGAGGCTCGCCACTTTTCCATCAATGACCTCCAGCAACACGACTCCACCATTACCGCTCTGCTCCGCCACCATCTGGACACGCGTTCCGCTGAAGCCCTTTCCGTCATACACTTTTTGAAGCGCAGTCGCCGCTTTCTGGATGTCCACAACCGTCCGGCCCGGCCCGAGGAATGGATAAACCGCCTCCTCAATCTCAATGCGTGGGATATGCTTCGCACCCAGAACCCGGAACTCCCGGATGAACATCGTTCTTTCCTGCTCCTCTGCACTAAGCTGCGTAGTGCAGAGCAGTGCCGAAAATGCCGACCACAGAACCACGCGCATCCCCCTGCGATTTGCAGGCGTAGAGATTTGGTAGCGAGCGCTCAGAAACATAGTGCGACAACTTAAAAGCGCTTTCGTGACAGTTGTATGACGGAGCAGAAACGTTCCAGTGAAAGTGAGCCGACCCACTACGCATCCAGTCGGTAGCCAAAACCACGCACCGTCTGAATATGCTCGGCGGCGGACCCGAGTTTGTCCCGCAGGCGACGCAAGTGCGTATCCACCGTGCGAATCTCGATCTCTGTCTCCGCTCCCCACACTATCCCCACCAATTCATCCCGCGAAAAAACACGCCCCGGCTGGCGAAAGAGCGCGGCCAGTAGCTTGAATTCGGCAGCCGTCAAATCAACGCGCTTATCCTTCACCTTCACCTCATGCCCATCGAGATCGAACGTAATTTCGCCCACACTTGCATTGCGGACAACCGGTGCCGGTCCAGTGCGGCGTGAAAGGATGGATTTCACGCGCAGCGTGAGTTCACGGGGGCTGAAAGGCTTCGTCACATAATCATCCGCCCCAAGTTCGAGGCTCACGATACGATCCACTTCATCCTTGCGCGCAGTGAGCATAATGATCGGTATGTGAGCTGTGCGAGGCTCGCCCTTCAGCGCGCGCAACACTTCGGTGCCGCTCATGTGCGGCATCATCAAATCCAGCACCATCAACGCCGGCTCATTCCTGCGCGCCTTTTCCAGCGCCTCCCGCCCATCGCTGGCGTGCGTCACTTGATAACCCGCCGCCGTAAGATTTTGCGAAACCAGCTTCACGACATCCTCCTCATCGTCCGCCACCAAAATCTGCTGAATCAAAGCGCTCATGCGAAATGCAGCAGTAGCCCCGCAGGCAAGATGACCGCCTGCATCAGCAGGCAGCGAATGACGATGGAAAACGTTTGTAACACCACCGCACTAATGAGCTCCCTTCGTTACAACCTCATTGCAGGCATGTGAAGATATGGCGGATTCTGTGTTACGACGGAAAAGGCGACCACGGAAATGCACACTGAGCCCCAAAAAAACTCAGGTTAATCTATGTCGAGGAGGTGTCTTCAAGTCTCCCTCTGGCACCATTTTCCTCCCAAACTACACCACCATCTCGGCAAATTCGCGCAAGCTGCTGCGCTCAGCTTCGGGGAGGTCTAGAAAGAGGACGGTGGTTTCGTATTTCGCGCGACTAAGACGGCGGGAACTCAAGACGATCCCATTGACTGGCGTGCGCTGGGGAGCGAGGCGCGGGTGCTCCCATGCGAGGCAGATGATCATTTCCGCCATCGGCGTGAAGTGCCACGGGCTCTCGAATGTCGTGCCGCGTTCTCCGAGCCGGAGTTGCTGGCAGGTGGTTTCGTCGGCTCCGTGGTCGAGAAGTAGTCTCGTTGCACGTTGTTTCGATTGAGGAATCCGGAAGTGCATAGTTTTGGAAGGGTGCGCGTGAAAGTAACCCAATCCCTCGATCTGTCAAAAAACACATGCGATTTTCTTTATTAATGAGGTTCACCATTTTGCATTCCCGCGGTGGCAGTGGGTAAAAATATTTGCACTTCACATTGAATGAAGTCATGCGGCGTGCGTCTGATTCCGCACACACTATGAAACACCTCGCATTGCTCCTCGCACTCGCACTGACACTCCTCGCCGCACCGGCACGCGCACGGGACGAAATCAGCTTCGATTTTTTCTACGAGTCTCTTTCGCCCTACGGCGAATGGAGTGACGTGGAAGGCTATGGGATGGTCTGGCACCCTTCGGACATGGACGAAGACTGGGCGCCCTACACAGATGGCTATTGGTCTTACACGGATGCGGGGTGGACTTGGGTGAGCTACGAAGACTGGGGAGGCATCTGCTACCACTACGGGCGCTGGGTGCAGGTGGATGATTACGGCTGGTGCTGGGTGCCGGATTACGAGTGGGGCCCGGCGTGGGTTTCATGGAGGAAAAATGACCGCCATGTGGGCTGGGCCCCGCTACCGCCGGAAGCACGCTGGCGTCGCGAGACGGGCTTCGGTGTGTGGGTGGATACGCATTTTGACATCGGCCCGCTGTCATTCCGTTTCTGTGCAGTGGAGGATTTCGGCGCACCGGTGCTCCGGCACGTGTTCCTGCCACGGGCACGCAACATCGTTTTCATCAACGAGACTGTGAACATCACCAACATCAGCTACCGGGGTGACCACGGCTACGCATTCAACGGCGGGCTGGACTACGACTGGATCAGGCCGCGTTGCCGCAATGAAGTCCCCGCGCTGAAACTCGTGCAGAATACGACGAACATTTACATCAAAGGAAACAAGGGAAACGTCTTCATCAACGCTCCGAGGGGCAACCAACTCATCGTCGCCGCACCACGCGTGGCTGCGAAGAATTACAACGTCCTTTCCAAAAAGACGACGGTCGCGAGGACGATCAGCAAGCCCGTCATCAATCGTGGCTGGAAAGGCATGGAAAAAGAGGGGCAGCGAGACCGCTTAGTCGCCAAGATGCGCGAGGAAAACAAAGGACTCACGCCCGATACAGCGCCCGCCCATAAGGTAAAACCCACGCAACTTGCAGTCGTGCCAAAGAAAGGCGATCCCAATGCGAAACTGCCAAGTTTGAACAAAGACCGCAAACCACGCGCGCCGATTGCGCAGCCAGTCGCCGACAGCAACGACAAGAAAGATAGCACCGCGCAGCCGGTCATTGCGCAGCCAGCAATCGTCAAAGAGCCTGCGACCGAAAATCCGCTCAAGCCCGCAGCCAAACCCACTGACGCGAACGGGGACGGAAAACCTGACAAGACTCGCCCCGGCCGTCCGCACGCCGTGCCTGTCGCTGAAAATGACGACAAGAAACACAACAAGAAGGACGAAACTCCGCAGCCCGTCGTCACACAGCCAGCAATCGTCAAAGAGCCAGCAACCGAGAATCCGCTCAAGCCCGTGGCAAAGCCCGCTGACAAAAACGGCGACGGAAAGCCTGACAGGAATCGCCCTGTCCGCCCGAACCCCGTTGCCGCTGATGAGAATGGTAACGGAAAACCAGAAACACCAAAGCACCCCGTTGCGAACCAAATACCCGGAGAGCGTAATGGCGATGGTGTCGCTGACCGCGCAAAACGAGCCGCCGGTGATCGCAACGGCGACGGCATCCCGGATCGCACAAAGCCCGCCGTGGTTGCCGAGCCGGAAGTAAAACCGCAGCCGGAATCGAAGCCGCACCGCCTCATCGCCCCGCGCGAAAATCGCAACGACGAAAACAAACAGGCCGAGGCAGCCCAGCAGCGCGAAGCCGCCATTGCGAAACGTCAGGCCGAAGCCGCCGCCAATGAGCGGGAACAACAACGTGCAGCCCAGCAAAAGCACGCCGCCGAAGCCGCCGAGCGCCAACGGATGATGGAAGAATCCAAACAACAGCAGGCAGAGGAAAAGAAGCGCCGCCAGTCAGCCGAAAACGAAAATGCCCGCCGGGCACTCGATAACCAGCGTCAGCAGCAAGCAGAAGCCGCCCGCGAACGTGCCGCTGAATCCCAGCGTGCAGCACAGGAAAACGCCCGCCGCGAAGCCAACGAAAACCGCCAGCGTGCAGGCGAAGCGCAGCGTCAGCAGCAGGCTGAAGCCGCCCGTTCACGTGCCGCTGAATCCCAGCGTGCAGCGCAGGAAAACGCCCGTCGTGACGCTAATGAAAACCGCCAGCGCGCAATGGAAGCACAGCGTCAGCAGCAAGCCGAGACCGCTCGTTCCCGTGCAGCGGAAGCCGCGCAACAACGCGCCGCAGAAAATGCCCGTCGCCAGCCACAGCCCGAGCGCATTCAGCCTCGAACACAACCTCAGACACAACCTCAGTCGCAACCGCAGCAACCCAGTGGGAACCCCGGCGACGGTCGCAAGAAAAAGAAGGACAAAGACGACAATAACTAAGTCCACTTTCGAACGAAACGACCACGGCAGACTCCCAACCCGGGTGTCTGCCGTGTGCTTTATATCACTTCTCTGCTTGCTGAAATCCCACGTTCCGCTGTCCTTCGCGACGCGCAACCGCCATGCGTGATGCGCACACTTTTATGAACGACACTCTCGAACAACTAAACACCAAGGTGCGCGAGACAGCCGCATGGGTCCCCAAGCTCCGCGAAGTCGTCGGCAAAATCGTCGTCGGCCAGCAGCATCTCATTGACCGCCTGCTCGTCGGCCTGCTGGCGAACGGACACGTCCTGCTCGAAGGCGTGCCCGGCCTGGCAAAAACGCTCGCCGTCCGCACACTCGCATCGGCGATTCACGCGACTTTCAGCCGTGTGCAATTTACGCCCGACCTTCTGCCTGCGGACATCGTCGGCACGCTCATCTACAATCCCGGCGACGGAAAATATCACGCCACTAAAGGCCCCGTTTTCGCGAACCTCGTGCTCGCCGATGAAATCAATCGCGCCCCCGCGAAAGTGCAGTCCGCCCTGCTCGAAGCGATGCAGGAACGGCAGGTCACGCTAGGCGGTGAAACGCACAAGCTCCCATCGCCTTTCCTCGTCCTCGCGACGGAAAATCCGATTGATCAAGAAGGCACTTACCCGCTGCCCGAGGCGCAGGTTGACCGCTTCATGCTCAAAATTGTCGTCGGCTATCCGAGCTTCGAAGAAGAGCGCCGCATCCTCGACACGATGGCTTTCACCAAGCCGAACCTCGACATTGAGCGTGTCGTCGAACTCGATCAAATCATGGCTACCCGCGCCGTCGTGGACACGCTCCACGTGGATGAAAAAGTGCGTGATTACATCGTCCACGTCGTCTTCGCCACGCGCGACCCGCAAAATTACCAGCTCGCCGACCTACGCCCGATGATCCAATTCGGCGCAAGCCCTCGCGCCACCATCGCGCTCACGCTCGCGGCAAAAGCGTGGGCCTTGCTCCAAGGCCGCAGCTACGTGACACCCGGCGACATCAAAGCCATCGGCCCCGACGTGCTGCGCCACCGCATCATCCTCACCTACGAAGCCGAGGCGCAGGGAATGACGACCGAAGCAGTGGTGAAACGCATCTTCGACAACATACCGGTTCCGTAGCCCGCTTGAGGCTCGCTAAAATCGGACCGTGAACTGAGCGCCAAATGCGTGACTTTGACCACGCGGGCCGTCTTCGCTTTCCATACTATACTGCAATTTTAGCTGAGTGTGCGGGGTGAAGCGGTAACCAATAGCGGCATCAGCGCGCCACAAGTCATGGCCCCACGCTGTTTTTCCACCGAGCCCGTCGGAGACATTGTCAAAGAGTTGCTGATTCCAGCGCAAAGCAGCAAAGAACTCAGGGGTAAATTTGTATTTTGTCTCAATGTAGTATGCCAGTGTGTCTGCGTTACCGACATTGGGCACTTCAAACCGCGCCTCGTATAGCTCAGCCCAAATCTGGAAGTGTCCCTTGGCAAAACTAATATCCTGCCCAAATACCGTTTGCATATAGTCGCCAATACCTCGTCCACGAGGGAGCAGAGGCTCAACTTCCGGACGCATATATGGTCCGCGACTGGCAGAAACACCGAGATTCCAAGCAATCGTTGGCCGCCAGCCGATGCGCGCGCTGAATGTGGGGTGATCAAAGCCGATTTCAGTCGCATCCCACGACTCAGGCCGAGCAGAGAGAGCTGAATTTTTCATCTCCGCAGCATATTCAAATCTTCCCAATCTCCCAGACACGCTGACGCCGGTAGCATAGTCGGCATTCCAAATGACCGGGTTGTATTCGTAGGCAGTGTCCGCCCCGAAATCGTGAGTAAATTCAGCCGCTGAAGTCGGCACTTCGATCTCGGAAATTTTCGTGACGTGCTCGTAGGGAAGAGGCGCTGTGATAAAGGGGTTGTCCCACGAAAGATGCCGCGCCATCCAGTTGCCAATGATTGGTGAGAATTTGCCGATTTGAATACTCAGGCGACCGTCCTCCCAAGGCGTAAAACGCACGGCATATTCATCCAGACGCATACGGGCATCATCCGACGCTGGATCAAAACCACGGTCCACGCGCGCTTGTGCAAAGAAGTAAATTTTCGGGCCGAACTGCGCATCGAGAAAGAGCGAAAGACGTGGATTGAAAAGGTTGTTTGCCGTGCTGTTCACAAGACCAAAAGGCGGCTCATCAACGTAATAATACTCAATATCAAGCGCCCCGCTCAGCCGCACTTGGGCACGATCATTCAGCACTGAAAAAGTCAGCGTCTCATCGAGACTGTCTAGGAAGTCTTCCGCGTGGATCGCTGTCGCCATTGCGACAAAAATACAGAGACGGAGAATACGAAGTTTCATGCAGCGGCAAGATTCTCGATAGTTTTATTAGAAGTGCAAAAGCGGATTTCAAATTCAGTCCACTCGCCGTCTGAACGCACAAGCCGCACATCCCCACCATGAAGACGCGCCAGTTCACGGGCCAGATTCAAGCCAAGTCCGTGTCCGGGTATATTTCCACCAACCGTGGCTCTGTGGAAACGCTCGAAAATAGGCTCCCATGAAGCGCGTGGAATGGCCTCTCCGCGATTGGCGACAACGAGTGTCAGTGTGTCATTTTCTTCTCTGGCAGAGACGCGGATTGGTTCGCCGGGAGTGCTGTATTTGCGAGCGTTGTCCATGATGTTTTGGACAATGAGCATCGTGTAGCGCATCTCACCTTTGATGAGCAGGCCGGGCTTTATCTCTATACGAATCTCCGGCGCGTGGGCCTCGTGCAGTAGTTGCAGATCGTCCAGGCAAGTCTCGACAACACGGGTAATGTCCACCGGCTCGAGATTGAGTTGCAAACGACCCGAATCGAGACGCGACAGCAGGAGCAAATCTTCGATGATGCAGGAAAGGCGAAAGGTCTGATGAACGAGGGCGGATAGCTCTTCCCGAAGTTGAGAGCTGAGTTCATCGCGCATGAGCAACTCGTCCAAGCCTGCCCGCAATACGGCGACGGGCGTTTTCAGTTGGTGTGAAGCATCCGCTGAAAAACGTGCCGTCCGCTCCAACTCATTACTTTTGATCACCAAGGCAGCCTCCGCACGCTCGCGGAGCGTGAGATTTTTCGCCGATACCGCCGCCAGCTTACGCACAGGGACAGCGAGACGCGCAGAAATGTAGTAGCTCGCCGCAATGCCGAGGCTCAAAAGTATCGCGCCCGCAATGATTACTCGGCGGCGAAGCTCCCACTGCCTGAACAATAAGTCGGTGAGCGGGTAAATCCCTGCTTCGTATGCAGGAGGAAAGAGCGATTCGGGATTCAATCGCTCGACAAAAAGCATGTGCTCAATGCCATTCACGCGCACCGGCAATCCCTTCGCCGCTGCATCCAACTGACTCGAAATCACACGGCCGATTTCCTTTTCCAGCAAAGTGCGAGCTCCTTCATCGAGCGAGGGCAGATAAAGACGACCGCCCAACCACATACCACCTTGCAGCCCGGACCCCGGACGCTCTTTTCCCTCAAAGGGAAAACCTGCCACTAACGCAGCGATCGCCTCGCCGGTTTCAGTGGAAATGATCGGCGTGGCGATGATTTCAACAATCTCCTTCTGCGAGCGAACGAGGTAGCCGTTCTGCTGCTCATGCGGAACTTCTCTGAAGTTGAGCCTCTTTTCCTCATCCGGCGACAACGCACCCACTTCAGGTGTGTTCAGCGGAGAAATGACTTTTCCACTACTATCGAGAAAGCGGTAAAAATGCGGGCGAATCGAACGGTGCCCTAGCGCATCCGTCGCCGAGTCTCCGGGCAATAGCGCATCGCCAAGCTCCTCCTTGGCGCTGGGGTAAAGCAGATCCAGCGCATTGTCCTCAAGCGCGGCGTGGATGCGGGGTTTGAGGACGAGGGATCTGCATCGTTCCGCGAGAGAGGTATGCCGAATATCCCTGACTGTGCGAAGGAGCGCCAACTCGGAGCCAAAAGCGAGCCGCAAGTCATGCTGCGTTTCGCCGCTAACCGATTGTTCCGCGAGATAAAGCCCGAGAAAAGTCAGCGTGACGACGACAAGCGCCATTGCCGTGAGCAATTTTACACGAAATGCAGTTACGCCCGACACTGTGATGCGGCGCGTTTTCACGGAAAATCCACGTGTAAAATAGAGCCCGACTTTACTTCAACTGGATGCTCAAAAGTCGTCTTGCTGCTGATCCAAGCCTTCAACTTGTAGGAGCCAGCGGGTAAACCCGATAGTCGGTATCTCCCTTCGTTGTCAGTTTTCACAAAATACGGCGTATCCAACACAAGGATTAGCCCACGCATATGCTCATGGATATCGCACCGAAGTGTCACAAGCCCTGCTTGATCGAATATCTGCGCCGGCACTGGTCGGGTATCTTTCGTATAGCGGCCAAGATCGAATCGCTTCACTGGCGAAAATGAAAATATGTTGTGATGAGTGTCGTCGAGATTTGGAAATTCAACTTTGGTTCCCAGCCGCACAGGAAGCAAAGGAGTGGCAAATGTGAGATCCTTCTGCGCCATCTGCTGCACAGGTAACTCGGCGGGCTTCGCGAAACTTCCCTCCAGCCAAACGATCGCAAATGACGGATACGGAGCAAGAACGCCACCCTTGGCTACGATCTCATAGCGTTTCGCCACCACAGGCGTAGTGCGGGTGGCGGGTAGTTGGACACGGCCTTCGATAACGCCATTTGCAACGCCATGGGCCAATGTGACTGCAAAAAGGAACGCAAGGAGTGTCTTCATGCGGAGTTTGTTGGAATCTTTCCCGCCGACGCGGTGCCAGTCGAACGGATGGTGTAACCTACAGCCCGACTGGTGTGGATGAGCGCGACAGGAAAATCTGCGTCCACTTTTTTGCGAAGTCTTCCTATCAGGATGTCCACGGTGCGCATTTCGTATTCATGCTCACGCTGCCACACTCTCTCGCAAAGTTCCGTGCGTGAAAAAACCCTTCCCGGCTCCTGCATGAGCACCTGCAATACATCAATTTCACGAGGCGAAAGTGTAATCACCTGCCCGCTGCGCGTGACCCGCCGGTGCTGCACGTCCAGACGCAAATCCGCAACTTCAAGCCAATCAGCAGCAGTCGGCGCAGCGGCTCGGCGACCCAATGCCTCTACGCGCACAATCAATTCCTCCATTGAGAATGGCTTCGCAAGATAGTCATCAGCACCCGCTTTCAGCCCCGTAATGCGGCTGGCTACATCGCCGCGCGCAGTGAGAATGAGAACTCGCGAAGGGCATTGTTCTTTTTTTAACTGCGCGAGCACATCAAGTCCGTCGAGTTTCGGGAGATTGAGATCGAGCACTATAACCTCGGGGCGACTCGCAAGCGAAGTTTGCAATCCCGCCTCTCCGTCATGCACCGCCGTAGCTTCGTGACCGTTACGGAAGAGCGCCCGCGTCAGGTGACGGGCGAGTTGCATTTCATCTTCAATAATGAGGACTCGCATATCGTGC
>JBEIQV010000072.1:0-12353 GCA_040376335.1 Verrucomicrobiia bacterium
GATGTGATCATGGTCGGTGAAATGCGCGACCTCGAAACCATCCAACTCGCTATCACTGCGTCCGAGACGGGCCACTTGGTGCTCGCCACGCTCCACACCGGAAATGCTGCGCGCACTTTGGATCGCGTGCTCGATGTTTTCCCCGTGGATCAGCGCGAACAAATCCGCGTCATGGTTTCCGAGTCTCTGCGGGGCATCGTTTCCCAGCAACTCGTGCCGACGCGGGACGGCAAGGGTCGTGCACTCGCGCTGGAAATTCTCCTCCGCACCGAGGCTGTCGCTGCGTGTATCCGTGATGGAAAAACTTTCATGCTCCCCGGCGTGATGCAGACGGGAGGAAAATTGGGCATGGTGCTCATGGATGACTCTCTGCTGAATCTTTACCGTGCGGGCCTTATCACCCCCGAGGAAGCCTACATGCGCTCCGAGCAAAAAGCGCTCATGCGCACACAACTGACAGGCAAATAACATTCTCCCGACATGGCCTACATTGACCAATTTTTCCAATTCCTCGTCGAGCACGGTGCTTCGGATCTCCATCTCGGAGAGAATCAGCCGCCGAAAATGCGCCTGCACGGAACCATCATTCCCATCCGTGAAGAGCCGCTTCATCACGACGAAATTGCCGGGATGATGAAGGAAATCTGCGGTCCCAAAAAATGGGCGCGCTTCATGGAATGCGGCGACCTCGACTTCGCCTATGAGATGAACGAGGACTCGCGCTTTCGTTGCAACTACCTCAAGCAAACCAGCGGTCTCGGTTGCGTTTTTCGTCTTATCCCCACGAAAATTTTATCGCTCGAACAGCTTGGAGTTCCGCCGGTCGTTAAGGAATTCGGCCATATGAAAGGCGGGCTCGTGCTCGTCACAGGCCCCACAGGCTCCGGAAAGAGCACCACGCTCGCCGCCCTCATTGATTACATCAACACCAACTTCAACCGCCACATCATTACCGTTGAGGAGCCGATTGAATTCGTTCATTCCAACAAGAAAAGCATCATCACACAGCGTGAAGTTCCCGAGCATTGTGCGAGTTTTTCCCAGGGTCTGAAAGCCTCGCTCCGAGAAGACAGCGACATCGTTCTCGTCGGCGAAATGCGTGATCTCGAAACGATCCAGCTTGCACTCACTGCGGCTGAAACCGGTTTGCTCGTCTTTGGCACCTTGCATACGAACAATGCCCGAAAAACCGTGGACCGCATGGTGGACGTATTTCCGTCTGACCAGCAGGCGCAGGTTCGCACCATGCTCTCGAATTCCCTTCGCGGAGTTGTCGCCCAGCTCCTCATGAAAAAAACAGAGGAAGCTGGCGGCGGACGCATGGCCGTGAACGAAATCCTCGTCGTCAACAGTGCTGCGGCTGCAATCATTCGCGAGGGTGCCACGCAGAAAATGCAGGACGTTATTGTCGGCGGAAAAGGGCAGGGGATGCAGTTCATGGACGACGCCATCTGGACTGCAATGCAGCAGGGTAAAGTCAGCCCGATGGAGGCCTACATGAAGGCGATTGATAAAAGCCGCTTCCGTGTCTTTCTAGGCAAGGAAGCGAACGTATTGTAGTCCCCCTCCCACATCACACCCTCTTGAGCATCACCGGACAAATTCGCGTTCTTTTTCTGCACGTTTTGATTTGTGCGTCGGCATTCATCCATGCCGCCGAGGTGACGCCCGCCAACTCGCAGTTGAATTTTCTCCCATGGCCGAAGTCCGTGGATGTTGCGACGGGCAGGGTGCACATCGGCGATGCGTCGCGCATCGTGGTTTTGAATGAGGAACTGAAACCGCTTGCGGAAATTCTGCGCGATGAATTTCGGAGCGTCTCTGGCATCAACACCACGGTCGCCACAGCACCGGCGCGTAATGGCGACATTGTGCTCGCGATCAATAAAAAGCTGAAGGCGGGGGAGGATGTTCTCAGTGTGCGGAAAGGTGAAGTCGTCAGATCGCGTGATGGTGCATATCGGCTCGTTGTGAAGGATGGCGTGTATGTTGAGGGATTCGATTATCGTGCAGTGGCGGAGGGCACGGCGACATTGTTGCAGGCTGTCAGGAGGTTTGAGAAATTCGCGGTTATTCCCGAGATGACGGTCCATGACTGGCCGCACGCGGACTACACTGGAGTGATGCTCGACGTCGCGCGTCAGGCAAACACCATCGAGGACATCCGCCGCTGCATCACGGTGTGTCGCGCTTTCAAAGTGCGCTATCTTCAAATGCACATGACGGACGATCAGGCGTGGACGTTTCCATCCACGGCCTACCCGAAGCTCGGAACGATGAACGGCTCCGCGCACGGCGGCCCGCCTCCGCCGCGCTACAGTCTCGCTGAACTCAAGGCGCTGGTGAATTTTGCCGACGAACGCGGAGTGACATTGGTGCCCGAACTGGAAACACCGGGACATTCCAGCAATGCCTGCGGAACGCTACCGGAAATTTTCGGCTACATAGACCCGGCTACAAAGATGCCCGTGGGCAAGGGTATGATGAACATCGCAAACCCGAAACTCTACGCGGCACTCGATACGATCATCGGCGAAATGTGTGAGGTGTTTGCATCGTCACCGTATTTTCACATCGGGTTCGATGAAGTCTCGGGTCTCGGAAATATCGCAGCCACGCCGGAAGCGCAGGCTTTCATGAAGGAAAAAAACATGAAGGACGCCGGAGAACTGATGACTTACTTTGCGGTGCAGATGAATGAAATGGTGAAGAAGCGCGGAAGGAAAACGATCATCTGGGAGGGCGCGGCCAATGGCGCGGCGAAGGATATCGTTCACATGACGTGGGACGGCGGCGCACGCACAGCCGAGCGGCTCGTGTCGCAGGGTATCACGACGATCACCGTGCCGTGGAATCTCGCGGGAGTGCCTTGGCAGGATTGGACGATGTATCACTCGAACGGCAGCGTGCTAAAAAAGGGAGACCCGGTTCTCGGAGCGATGCTGCCGGTTTGGGAGCAGAAAGGGGAGGTGCATTTGCGCTGGTTGCGCGGTGGGCTGGCGGCACGGCAGGAGCGCACGTGGGGACCGGATACGCTGATTGAGCCCGCGAATTTCGAGCGACGGGCTGCGGCATGCGACTTGGTTCTCGACCGAATGCTTTACGGATTTGCGATTGATCACAATCCGAGGATCCCGGAGGGATTCACGCACCGACAAATAACCACGCAAACCATGCTGTCGCTGCTGACATGGGGCGCTTACGGCTCGGTGCGTTTTACGACAGATGGCACGGAGCCGACTGCGCAGTCACCGGAATTTGCGACCGCAATTCCACTCGCGGATAATTTCACGATCAAGGCGCACCTTTTCGACAAGAAGGGAAATCCTGCGGGGCAGACTTGGACGCAACCTTACATTTTCAACCCGCTCACTCTGCAAGCGCAGGGTCTCCTGCCGGAAGGTACATGGTTTGCCGACACGGCGACCGTGACAGTGGCATCCACGATGAAATCGGGAACGGTTCGCTACACGCTTGATGGCTCCGCACCACTGCCGACTTCGTCCGCCTACGTAAAACCGCTCACGATCACCGCGACTACGACGATCAAAGCCCGTTGGTTTGATGCACAAAACGTGGGGCGCGGGGACATCGCCAGCGCCACTTACCAAAAGCTGGTCACCGTGAGCCACGCCGCGCTGAACAAACCCATCACAATGACCGTGGCCGCACAACTCACTGACCCCGCGCAAAACGCAAAGCTGCTCGTGGACGGCGTTCTCACGCGCGGCGGCGCATGGGGCGCTCCCGAGGTGCTCCGCCTCGGCAGCAGCGATCTCGATGCGGTCATTGACATGGGCGCGAAGACGGAAGTCCGCAACGTTCTCGTGCGATGCATCTATTGTCAGGAGGCTGGGATTTACCCGGCGAAGCACATCGAGGTTTCCGTTTCCGACAACGGGCAGACTTTCACCAAGGCGGGCACTGCGGATTTCAAAGTCCCCGACGCACGAGGCGCAGATGGTTCTTCCATCAAAGAAATTGCCATCGAATCGAAGGGCGCGGGCCGCTACGTGAAGATCTTCTGCAAGAACAACGGCCAGCTCCCAGCATGGCACAATTCCCCCGGCGTGCCCGGTCATTTAATGCTCGATGAAATCCTCGTAAATCCATCGAACGCAAAATAGCAACGAGAGGTCTCGTTCGCCACGTCGCTCCGAAATTCACAGTCTTTGCGATACGCATCACGTTTCTTTTGGCTGTATGGCACTGATAACGGAATGGCATGAGACTGATACTGAAACACTATTTCCGTTACTAGGCCCGGTGTGCTTATCTCGGTGACTTTCGCATCTGATGAACAATCTGCACCTTGCCGTTCAATTCTTTCTCCAACTCGCCGTCATCCTGTTGTTTTGCCGGATTGTCGGAATGATCGCGGTGCGCATGGGGCAGCCGCAGGTCGTCGCAGAAATGATCGCTGGAGTGCTACTCGGGCCGTCGCTTTTCGGTCTGCTGTGGCCGGAGACGCAGGCGTGGCTTTTCCCATGGGACAAGACTCAGCAAGCGCGAGATACGCAGAGCTATCTCTTCCCGGCGTCGCAGCTCGGGCTCGCACTCTATATGTTCATCGTGGGGATGGAGTTTCGGATGGATATTATTCAGAAAAAACTGAAGAGCTCCATCGCGGTGTCGGCAGCGGGGATGATTGTGCCCTTTGTCCTCGGTGCCGGTCTTGGTTGGGTGTTCTTTCATCACACCGAGTTGTTTCCAAAGAAGACTTCGCTGATGGAGGCGATGCTCTTCCTGGGCGCTTCGATGTGCATCACTGCGTTCCCGATGCTGGCGCGCATCATCCATTTCAAAAAACTGAACGGCACGACGATGGGCACGGTGGCGATAGGGGCCGGGGCGATTGACGATGCGACTGCGTGGTGTCTGCTGGCGGTGGTGCTCGCGAGTTTCGACGATAATTGGAACCACGCGATCCAGAACATCGGAGGCGGCGCGGCCTATGTGGCGGTCACGCTATTGCTCGTGCGCCCACTTCTGGCGCGGCTGGAGCGGTTCATGGTGAAGGAGGACGTGCTTACCGAGGCGGGGCTTGTCATTGGGCTTGCACTGATGGCGCTCGGCGCGTGGTTCACGGATATGATCGGGCTGCACGCAGTGTTTGGTGCTTTCGTGATGGGCGCAGCGATGCCTCGTAAAATCATGGCGCGCGATCTCATTGCGCGTATCCAGCCGCTGACGGTCGCGCTGTTGCTGCCGCTATTTTTCACATACTCGGGGCTGAACACAAAGATTGGTCTGCTCAATACCGGTTACCTGTGGATGATGTGCGGCGCGGTGCTCGTTGCCGCCATTGTCGGTAAAGGCGTCGCTTGCTGGCTTGCTGCGCGCGCGACTGGTATCTCGAATCGCGAGGCACTTGGTATCGGTGTCTTGATGAATGCGCGAGGGCTGATGGAACTCATCATCATCAACATCGGACTTCAGCGCGGTATTATTTCCGAAGGGCTTTTCGCCACGCTCGTCATCATGGCTGTCGTCACGACGCTCATGGCCTCGCCCATCTTCGAGCGACTAGTCGGGACGGGCACCTACAAAGCGGAGCAATGAGTCGGAATTTAGTCTCCGCTGCCCCCGAAATCCCCTCCGCCTCCAAAGTCACCACCGCCGGAGTCACCGGAATTGTCAGAGAAGCTGTCGCTTGAACTCGAGTAATCGGTGTCCTGTCCGGAAAAGCTCTGGTCGTTTTCTACGCCGTGGCTGTCGTTTTGATGATCAGATGCCGAGGCATGATTACCGAAAAACTGGTCATACATCCACATCCCGGCGGCTGCCCCGAAGAGCCCACCCATCAGCGAACTAAAAAAGCCTCCACCGCCGCCGGTCATCGCGGGATTGCCCATGCCACCGGTATTGCGGTTTCCGAAGAGCGCACGAATCACACCGATTACGACCCAGACGGCCAGGCCGATCAGCACAATCGAGAGGATGGAAAACGATGAGCCTTCGCTTTTGGCAGGTTTTGCTGTGGAAGGCGCGAAGCCGGATTGCAGACTTCCCACAGCGTTTGCGCGCATCGTTACCGAGATGAAACTCACGCCGTCCAGAAGCGCACCGTCGAAATCCTTGGCGCGTAGTTTCGTCAGCATTTTGCCCACAAGCTTTTCGCGATCCTGGAGCGTGAAAGCGCGCTTCTGCGTATCGTTGCCGACGACGACCTGAAGGTGCGCGGGCGATTTTACGAGCATCACATAAACGCCATTCACTCCTTTCGATTTCGCCTGCTTCACAGCCCACTGCTCGCAGAGCCGATTGACAGCGAGTTTGTCATCCAGGTTCACACCGTTTTTTAGGTCGTCAGGGATTTCCTTGAAGGTCTCTATCGCAACGCCCTTTTTGACGCTTTTTCCCATCTCGCCGATTTCACGTGAGGCATCGGCCTTGGCCCGCTCCGAGAAAAATGCAGCGTTGTCTTCGATGGATGCACTAGCAGTTCCGGTCGCGCACATACTCATGGCAAGCGCTGCGATGACGATGAAAAGGCGACGGACTGCGATGAAATAAATCGCACGGGCAGTTGACGCTTTGTGGACTAATGGAATCACGGTGTTGCTCATGCCTGTCAGACTATCCAGCCGCCAGTTTGTTTGAAACTGATTCTTTGTAGGGCGACTTGGGAACGCGTGTTTTATGAGTAACCCCGTGTTTTCTCGCTGAGACGATTGACTGGATTGAGTCTTTGCGCCAAATGTTCGTTCGTGATTTTTGCCGCCACCAGATTTGCCAGACTGCTCGTGGTGCTCGCTCTTGTGGCGAGCATCGGGGGGCATTGGGCGCTGCTACAATCGGTGGCTTGGACGCAGATGCTGGTGGAGCGGACGCAGGCGGCGTCCTTTGGCGAGGCGGTGAAGACGACATTTGACGGCGCTCATCCGTGCGCGATGTGCAAACGAATCAACGATGGCAAGCAGAAGGAGCAGCAGCCCGAGCATGCGTTGTTGAAAGTGAAGCTGGATGTGATTTGCGAGCGCGCAGTGGTGGCGGTTTTTCCGCCGAGGATTGATGCGGAGTTTGCTCAAGCTGAGATGAGTGGCGAGAGGCGCGCGGAGCGTCCTCCGTTGCTGCCGCCGAGAGTGGCGTAGCGCACTTTCACGGCTCACCGGCTGGCGTCTCGCTGGCGGTCAGCGGATCGTGTCGTGAGATCACGCCCGTTTCCGGGCGTTGAAAAAATCGGAGCCTGCTCCGCGTGCGCATTTCGTCTGCCGGCGTTTCCACATCCGTCCGCCATTTCGGCGGCAACTCACACCAACTTCTTTTCATGAAAACCAACTACATTCTATCCACCATCATTCTCACCACGATCCTCACGACTGGCGCTTCTGCTTGCGACCTCTGTGCGTGTGACCTCCCGCTTATCCGTCTCGATAATCGCTCCGGCTGGCACGCCGGCGTGAGCGAGCAATACACGAGCTACGAAAGCCTGCGTCTCGACGGACGCGACATCAACAATCCCTCCGGGCAGTATCTCCACAGCAGCATCACGCAAATCATGCTCGGGTATGATTTCCAGCAGCGCTTTGGCGTGCAACTAAACGTGCCGCTCGTCGCCCGCACTTACCGGCGTGTGGAGGAGGGGCGCGTGGAAAATGGCAGTATTTCCGGCATCGGAGATATATCGCTGATAGCGCACTACACTCCTGTGCGTGTTGAGCGCGGTGATTTCCTTTTTACGGCACGACTGATGGGCGGCATCAAATTCCCCACCGGTGATAGTGATCGTTTGAAGGAAGAGGCTGCCCATGGTCATGACACCGAGGAAGACGGGCACGAAGCGGATGCCTCTCACGAGGAGGAGGCGACTGCGGGACATGAACACGAAGCACATGAACCAGCGGAGCATGAACACGAGGAGGAGACTCATGCATACGAAGAATCAAGCGGGGTGCACGGGCACGATCTCGCGCTCGGCACGGGTAGCGTGGATTTCATCGTCGGCGGCGATATGCACCTGCAATGGAAGCGTCTTTTTGTAAATGCCGGGGTGCAGGTAACCGTGCGTGGGCAAGGGCGGCACGATTATGATTTCGCAGACGACGTTGCGTGGCATGCCGGGCTGGGTGCGGTTGTTTTCAAAGGGAAGGAACTCGCGGTGGCGCTGGAGGCGCGCTTTGCCGGGGAGAGCAAAGGCGAGGATAAATTCCAAGGGCAGAGGCTCGATGATACTGCGGCGACGAACGTGTATTTCGGCCCGCACGCGGTGGTGACTTGGACTGACAGACTCAGTGTGGACGCGGGGTTTGGATTTCCCATCCAACGTGAAAATACGGGAACGCAAGTAACACCCGACATCCGCTTTCAAGCCGCTGTGAGCTGGCACTTTTAGCAATTCTCCAAACACGGTCGCGGAGCGTTTGGTGATGTTCATAGAACTCCGCGACTTGGTGGAAACCAAAGGGCCAGTCATCCGTAAAGGTGACTGGCCCTCGTCCTTCCAATCTTCTGAGGAACATCACATTTCCCTTTGCCCTGCACGCTCGCGCCGCCTAAAACCCGCGGCCCTATGTTTGCAGGAACTTATACGGCGCTCGTAACGCCATTTCGTAATGACCGTGTGGATGAAGCCGCGTTCGCCGCGCTCATCGAGGCGCAAGTCGCCGGTGGAGTTGCCGGCATCGTGCCCGTGGGCACGACTGGCGAGTCGCCCACACTTGATCACGATGAACATCTCCGCGTCATCGAACTCGCCGTTCAATTTGCAAAGGGGCGCGTGAAAGTGATGGCCGGCACCGGCTCGAACTGCACGAGCGAGGCCGTGGAATACACCGTAGCGGCGGAAAAACTCGGCGCGGATGCGGCGCTCATCGTTGCGCCGTATTACAATAAGCCGACGCAGGAGGGGCTTTATCGTCACTACCGCTCCATCGCAGCGGCTACGAAACTCCCGATCATGCTCTACAGCATCCCCGGTCGTTGCGGCATCGAGATTGCCGTGGATACCTGCGTGCGCCTCGCGAAGGACTGTGCAAACATCGTCGCCATCAAGGAAGCGGGCGGCAAGGTGGAGCGCGTCGTGGCCTTGAAAAAGGCGGTGCCTGCGTCGTTCGAAATTCTTTCCGGCGACGATGGACTCACTCTGTCTTTCATCAAGGAAGGCGCAATCGGCGTGGTTAGCGTCGCATCGAATATCATTCCTCGCGAAGTCTGCGACCTCACCAACGCCGCGCTGGCTGGCCGCTTTGATGAAGCGCAGAAAATGCACGATCAACTCGCTGGGGTTTTCTCCGACTTGTTCGTCGAGAGCAACCCGACGCCTATCAAGCAGGCGCTCGCGTGGCAGGGCCGCATGACCGCCGATGTTCGCCTCCCTCTTTGCGAACTCACCGAAGCCTCGAAGGCAAAATTGCGCGCGACACTCGCTGCGCTCAAACTCGTCTAAGCCATGCCGCTCAAACTACACATCAACGGCTCACAGGGTCGCATGGGACAGGCGCTCATCACCTGTGCGAAAGAATCCGCCGAACTCGCAGTCGGTGCGGCCACGGACATGGGCGATGATTTCGCCGCAGCGCTAGCGAAGTGCGATGCGTGCATAGATTTCAGCCACCACGCCGCGCTGGAGAGTGTTCTCGCCGCATGCGTCGCTGGGAAGAAGACGCTCGTCATCGGGACGACGGGAATCAGTGATGCAGGCGTCGCGCGAATTCGCGAGGCCTCGCACAGCATCCCGATTGTGTATTCCGGCAATTACTCGACCGGCGTGAATACGCTGCTGTGGCTCACGCGAAAGGCCGCCGAGATTCTTGGCCCGGACTTCGATCTCGAAGTCGTGGAGATGCATCATCGCATGAAAAAGGATGCGCCAAGCGGCACTGCAAAGATGCTGGCTGAGACCCTGGCCGACGTTCGCTCGCTGCAATACAACAGCGACGTGCGTCACGGACGCTTCGGCGATGTGGGCGCGCGCACCTCCGCCGAGATCGGGATGCACGCAATCCGGGGTGGCGATGTTGTCGGCGATCACACGGTCATTTTCGCAACGCCCGGCGAGCGTGTGGAGCTGACGCACAAGGCAAGCAGCCGCGAAATTTTTGCACGCGGTGCGCTGCGTGCCGCGCAGTGGGCGCACGGGAAGCCTGCCGGTCTTTACGATATGCGGGACGTGCTTGGCTTGAAGTAGCCGACATCTGCACGGGCGCAGCTACGAATGAAAACCGGCATTGCACTCGGCTCGAATCTCGGTGACCGGCTCGCGAATCTCCGTTTAGGGCGCGATGCCTTGTTGCGTCTGCCGGGAGTGACGGGAAAGGCGCGCAGTTCACGAGTCTATGAGACCGAGCCAGTCGGAAGCGGACCTGAGGCTGGTGCATATCTGAATGCAGTGGTTGAAGTGGATTTCGAGGGGCAAGCGATGACGCTGCTTGATGGTTTGCAGTCCATCGAAGCGGCGATGGGGCGCCCGTCGAAGCGTCCGCGAAACGCACCGCGCACGCTCGATTTGGACATTCTATATGTGGGAAACATCGCGCTTTCCAACGATGAGATCGCCATCCCGCATCCGCGCCTTCACCAGCGCAGCTTTGTGCTCACACCGCTCTATGACATCCGCCCGGATTTGCTGCTTCCGGGTCAGCAAAAGACTGTCGCTGATTTATTGGCGGCGCTCGCAGATCCTGCGGCGGTGGAGCTTTTCGCCGCCGAGTGGTGATTATAGAAAACTGACCGCATGAACGAACGCATTGCAAATTTCCAAGCCGCCAAGGCGCGTGGCGAACGCATCGCGGTGCTCACGGCTTACGATTACCCGACCGCGCGTCTGCTCGATGAAGGCGGCATAGACGTGCTGCTCGTGGGCGATTCGCTCGGAATGGTCGTGCTGGGGCATCCAGATACGACCTTCGTGACGATGGCGGATATGCTTCATCACACACGCGCCGTCGCACGAGGCACGCAGCGCGCGCTCATCATCGCCGACCTTCCATTTGGCAGCACTGAGACGCCGGAACTTGCGCTGGTAAATGCGAAGCAACTCATCGAAGCAGGCGCGCACGCGGTGAAAATTGAGGGGGGCGCATCGCACGCTGCTCACATTTCAATGCTCGCTGACGCTGGTATTCCAGTCATGGCACATATCGGGATGCAGCCGCAGCGCGTGCGCATTGAGGGTGGCTACCGCGTGAAAGGAAAAACTGAGGAACAGGCGGACGCATTGCTCACCGACGCAGCCGCAGTGGAAGCTGCAGGTGCGTTCGGTCTTCTCCTCGAACTCGTGGTGCCCGCTGTCGCAAAGGCGATCACCGAAAGCGTGAAAATCCCGACCATCGGCATCGGCTCAGGCACGGATTGCGACGGTCAGGTGCTCGTGCTGCATGACGTCATCGGACTCTTCCCATGGTTCAAACCGAAGTTCGCCACGCAGCGCGCAGACGTAGCGGGAGAGATTCGCCGAGCAGCGATTGAGTTTGTCCGCGAGGTCCGTGGGTAGCAGGGAGCGGCGACATTCCTGTCGCCGTTGTTTTTTGTGCGCAGCGCCTAGTTGAAATACGACGTTTCCAAAATGATGTGCGCCTCTGGCACTTCGTTGGTCGGCGACAGGAATGTCGCAGATCCTTGTTTGCTACTCGCCGGTGAAAAAACCGACGCGGCGGAATTTCTCGTAGCGCTCTTCGAGTAGTTTCTCCATCGGCACCTTGGCGAGTTCGTCGAGCTGACGGGCCACGGCTTTGCTGAGATTGTTGATCGCAGCTTCGTGATCTTGATGAGCACCGCCGAGCGGTTCGGGAATGACTTCATCCACGAGTTTGAATTCTTTCAAATCAGTTGCTGTCAATTTGAGTGCTTCCGCAGCCTCAGGTGCGTGCTTGCGGTGTTTCCACAAGATCGCTGCGCAACCCTCGGGGCTGATTACGGAATAGTAGGCGTTTTCCAGCATGAGCACGCGGTCACACACGCCGATGCCGAGCGCGCCGCCGCTGCCGCCCTCGCCGATGACGACTGCTACGGTGGGGGTGCGCAATGTCATCATGTCGCGGATATTCACAGCGATGCTTTCGGCGATATGCCGTTCTTCCGCGCCGATGCCGGGGTAGGCTCCGGGAGTGTCAATGAGCGCTACGAACGGGCGGCTAAATTTTTCCGCCATGCGCATGAGACGTAGAGCCTTTCGATAGCCTTCGGGATTTGCGCAGCCGAAATTGCGATGGATATTTTCCTTGGTGTCGCGCCCTTTTTGGTGGCCGATGACGACGCATTTGTGTCCGCCAATAGTCGCGAAGCCGCCGGGCATGGACGGGTCTTCCGCGAAGCGCCGGTCGCCATGCACTTCAATGAAATCGCTGAAGGAAAGCTGGAGATAGTCGAGCGTGTAAGGGCGTGCGGTGTGCCGTGCGATTTGCACGCGCTGC
>JBEIQV010000135.1:0-8977 GCA_040376335.1 Verrucomicrobiia bacterium
GCTTCGTCAATCGTGTGGCCAAGGAGGTCGGCAAGACGCACCCGAACGGCAAGGTGCTCACCTGCGCCTACGGCATCTATAAGCTGCCGCCGCTGAAGATCGGCAAGCTGGAGCCGAATGTCGTGGTGTCCATCGTCGGCGCGCGGATGCCTAGGAATAACAAGCCGGCGCAGCAAGAAGAATATCGCAAGCTGCGTGAGGCCTGGGTGGCGAAGACCCAAAACCCGATCATCAACTTCGAGAACTATCCCTTCACCGACCGCGGTTGGTATCTGCCAGCGTTCACGCCGCACGCGATGGGCGAAAGCATCAACGCGACCAAGGGCGTCTTGTCGGGTGAAGACATCTGGCTCAGCGCGCGTCAAGATTTCGAGAAGGTCGGCATCGGCTTCAATCACTTCATGGTCTATTTCAACGCACGGATGTATTGGGGCGGGAAGGATGCGGATGTGGACGTCATGTTCCGCGAATACTGCCGGCTCTTCTACGGCCCGGCGGAGGCTGAGATGCGCGCCTTCTTTGAATACGCCGAAGCCAACTGGCAGGAGATGGAGAAGGAAAAGGCAAAAACGGACCGTGCGCTCGAACTTTTCGACATCGCGAAGACGAAGTCCGATGCCACGAGCGTGTATGGCAGACGCATCGCCCTCATTGACGACTTTTTGAAGGGCCTGCGCAACAAGAGCCAGCAACTCAGCAAGGTGCGGGGCCCGGTGCCCATGCTGCGGCTTGTGGGCAAGGCGCCGAGCAAGATCGTGATTGATGGCAAGCTCGACGAGGAAGCGTGGACGAACGCCTTCCCTTCCGCCACCGTCCGACTGCGCGAACTGCAAACCGGTCGCCAGCCCACTTTTGGCACGACCGTGAAGTCAGCGTGGCTTGGCAATGATCTCTATTTCGCCATCCGTTGCGACGAACGTCGCGGCGAGAAGCCAAACATCGGCACCACGAAGAAAGACGACCACGCCCTCTGGTTTGGCGATGCGATCGAGGTGCTCATAGAAACCGAATCGCATTCGTATTATCAGATCGCCATCAGCCCGAGCGGAGCCGTCGTGGACTCGGACCGTGGGGCAGCGAGGGATAAGTGGTTCAGTTGGGACTCGAACGCCGAAGTGGCCACGCACATAGCCGACGATCACTGGACCCTCGAGATGCGTCTGCCGATCACGCAGGATGAAAACGATCCGCTGCATCAGGTCATCGGTAGCAAGCCGAGCAAGAGCCTCCCCTGGCACATCAATATTTGCCGCCAGCGCATCCGCGATGATGGCGCGGAATACTCCGCCTTTTCGCCGACCGGCGCCTTTGGGTTCCACGACGTGATGAAATTCGCGACCCTCTACGACGGCCAACACATCGATTTTGATCACGGTCCACCAGATGACGACTTTCTGGAAGCCACGCGCATCGCGGACGGCTTAGCCCGCACCGGCAAACGCGAGGAGGCTCTCGCCGCCTATACCCCCGCAGCGGAAGGTAAACTCACCGATCTGCAGAAGTCCCACGCCCTGGAACAAGCCAGCGTCAACGCGCGCGGACTGCGCAAGTTCGACATTGCTGAGCAAATTGCCGCCCGCATTCCCATCGAAGCCGTGAAGAAAGCAGTGCAAATGCAGGCCCTGCTCGATCAAGGCAGGGCAGCGCAAGTCATCGAGCAGTTCGGCAGCGAGGACCTCGCTCAGTGGCCCTTTTGGAAACGCGGCGACGGCTATTTCGCCAGAGGCCGTGCCTACGCCATCACCAAGGTCAGCCGGCAAGCGGAAGCCGACTTCACAAGTGCCCTCGAGTTCACCGGCGACCAACGTATCCGCGACAGCATCTTACTTCTGAGCGCCCAGAACTGCGAAAACAACCTCAAGGACGACGCCAAAGCGCTCGAAACTTATAGCGCCATCGTCGAAGGAAGATCACGGATCGGTGGCGCGGACGAGTATTACGCGCTGCAAGGCATTGCCCGAATCTTGACCAGGCGCGGCCAGTTTGACGAAGCCATTAAGACCCTCGAACGCGCAGACCTTCGGAACCTGCAAGGCGTGTGGAAGGATTACATGCAGAAGTCTCTCGACGCCGTGAACGAGGCGCGCAAAGCACGATGAACCCTTTCACCATGAAAATCGGCGCTTCCTACGCCGCCATGGATCGAATCCTGACGGTCAGCCTTCTCCTTTGTGCACAGTCAATCTCCGTAGTCACTCTCAATAACCAGCTTGCCATCGTCCGCAGCCTCGAATGCTGCCACGGGAAGATCGGCGACAGCGCGTCCCTCGCCCGGGCCTTGCAATGGATCATCGACCACCACACCGAGCATCACATCACCACCGTGAATCTCGTGCCCGTCGATGACCAAGCACACGCCGACCCTGTGGCCACCGAAATCGACGACAAGCTCGCGATGCTCCGCGGACTCGGTATCTGGGTCAGCGCCCCCGCGGGCAATCATCACTTCACGCGCGGCATCTCCTGGCCCGCATCGCAGCCGAACTGCTTTGCCATCGGCGCTGTGAGCCCCGGCAAGGACACCGCCACACTCGACCGCCACGCAAAGGTCGATCTGCTGGTCCCCGCGAAGGCCACGAGTTCATCAAATGCGATTGTGTGCGGCTCCGCGATGATCCTCCGCGAAGCAATCTTGAAGAGTGGCTACGACTGGAAGTCTGACGGCAACAACATCGCTGAAGCGATGCTGAATATTTTTCAAGACACCGGCAAACCCGTGGACGATCCCGCCACTCAACGCACTTACCGGCGGCTTGATCTCATGGCCGCTCTGGAACTCGTGATGAAGAAGAACCCGGTGTTGGGGAAGGCGCAGATTTACGGAAACCGGCGTCATCTTGTGGGGCACACGATGAGGGATCTGTGCTGCGTGGCGGGGGAAAGTGGGGGCCGTGTTGAGCCGCTGCTGGCGTTGATGGAGCGGGGGTGCATGCCCTTTCAGAAAGGCGGCTGGTCACGATGCTCGTGGATCTTGACTGGTTGCGCACGGCGTTCGCAAAGTCGACGTCGCAGCTCACGATGTTGCTCGAACTGCGGCATCAGCCGAAAAATGCGCCGGTCCGTGAGATCATCCAGCGCGGGGACATCGGCGAGGTGTGTCAGGTGACGACGCAGAAGTCCTACAAGTGGGGCGAGCGGGCGGAGTGGTTCAAAAGCAGGGCGCGACTGGGGGGCACGATTCCCTGCATCGGCATTCACTCGCTGGACACGATCCGTTGGGTCACGGGGCTTGATTTCATTCAACTCGCGGCGATTCACGGCAAGATCGGGCGTCCCGAGATGGGCGAGACGGAATGCCATGCCTCGGTGCTCGGCGAGTTGTCGAATGGTGCATCGGTAACGGCGCGGATCGACGATCTGCGCCCTGCGGAAGCGGCGGGCCATGGCGATGACCGTTTGCGCGTGGCCGGCACGAAAGGCGTGGTCGAGGTGAATGAAGGCGACGCGACGATTTCGCTCATAATGGGCGACAAGACGGAGCGGGTTGCCTTTGGCGAAACGGAGAATCTGTTTGTCGAGTTCGTGAAGTTCCTGCGCGGCGGCGCGGTGCCGCGCATCACGGCAGATGATTGTTTCCGCAGCACCGAGATCGTGCTGCGGGCGCGCGAGGCGGCCGATGAAACAAAGATGATTGCGCTGCCACCGATGCATCCGGTGCGCGGCTTGAAGTAATGCGCCCCCTCCTCCCATTCGATTCCATGAAACAACTATCATCCCGGACATTTCTTCTCCTTGTCGCCGCAGTTCTCTCGGAGATGCTCGCCGCAGCGCGAAAGAATCAACCTGAGATGACTGAGGGCGAGCGTCACTTCGGCTTGGACAATCACAGCCTGCTTCCACAACTCGGTCGAGCCCCCCGGCTCAGTCTCGACACCCTTTGAGATCTCTCCTCACTCACTTTATGAAAACCTCCCGAGTCTCCGCACTCCTCGCTCTTTGCCTTCTCGCCGCGCACGCCAGTGCTGCGGATGTCGCGGCCCTTGTGACTGAGGATCTACCTTCACTCGTCACGCTCTACCAGGAGCTGCACGCTCATCCTGAACTCTCGCTGCAAGAGGAGCGGACTGCGGCACGCATCGCGAAGGAACTGCGCGGTGCCGGGCTCGAGGTCACGGAGAAGGTCGGCGGACATGGTCTGGTCGGCATTCTGAAAAATGGCGCTGGCCCCGTCATCCTTGTGCGCACGGACCTCGATGCCTTGCCTGTCAAAGAACAGACCGGAGCTACCTATGCGAGCACCAAGATCGTGAAGGATGGCCAGGGGCTCGATGTGCCGGTGATGCACGCCTGCGGGCACGACATTCACATGGCCTGCTTCGTCGGCACGGCGCGCGCGATGGGGCGGCTGCGGGAGCAATGGAGCGGCACTCTCGTGATGATCGGCCAACCGGCGGAGGAGCGCGTCATCGGTGCGCGACTGATGCTGCGTGCGGGATTGTATGATCGTTTCCCCAAGCCGGAGAAAGCCTTGGCTCTGCACTGCCAGCCCGACCTCGCGCATGGGCGCATCGGACTTCGTGAAGGCCACGCGGCGGCGAACGTCGACACGCTGGAGATTGTCGTGCGCGGCGTCGGCGCACACGGCGCGCAGCCGCACACGGGGAAGGACCCCATCCTGCTCGCCTCGCAGATCGTCGTCGCTTTGCAAAGCATCGTCAGCCGCGAGGTGAAGCCGGGGGATCCCGCCGTGGTCACCGTGGGCAGCTTTCATGGCGGCACGAAGGCGAACATCATCCCGGATGAAGTGCGCATGCAGCTCACGCTGCGCTCTTACAAGAAGGAGACGCGCGAGCAACTCATCGCGGCCATCAAACGCATCACCCGCAGCCTCGCCGAAGCCGCCGGGATGCATTCGGAGAGGATGCCGGAGGTCGTCGTCACCGAGGAAAGCACTGCATCGCTCTACAACACGCCCGAACTCGTCAGCGAAGTGCGCCGCAGCCTGAAGTCCGTCGTCGGCGCTGAGAATCTTGTCACCGTGGACCCCACGATGGGCGGCGAGGACTTTGCCGAGTTTGGCATCACCAAAGAAAAAGTCCCGCTGTGCATGTTCCGCCTCGGCACACAGTCGCCTGAGGACATCGCCAAGGCCCAAGCCGAAGGCAAGCCGCGCCCCTCGCTGCATTCCCCCTTCTTCAAACCCGTGCCCGAACCCACCATCCGCACCGGCGTGCAAGCGATGACCACCGTGCTGCTCGACCTCCTGCGGAAGCAGTAATCATCCGCACGGCCGCCGCTGACAACGTTTTAGCCTGAGAGTAAATTGCTTTGCCTTTCTGGTTACCCAAAGCCCGCGCAAAAGCGCGTCCAGCGGATGTATTCATTCATCGCACCATTCATGAAACTCACCCTGCTCCTCATCCTTTTTTCAACCACGCTGCACGCCACGGAGGTTTTCGTGAACAAGCGGGGCGTCGACTCGAATGCAGGCACGAGCCGTGAGGCGGCGTTCCTCACAATTCAAAAAGGCGTGGATGCTTTGCAGCCGGGAGACACCCTGACAATCGGACGCGGCGAGTATGTGGAGGCGGTCACGAGGAAGGGGCTAGGCGGTGCGGAAAAACAGACCGTGATCCGCGCGGAGATTCCAGGCACGGTGCTGCTGCGCGGGGATGTGGATGCGCCAGTGTTTAAAGTAGCTTCGGCTTTAGCCGAAAAGGACGGAGCGTCGGCTAAAGCCAAAGCGACTTTGCGCCAGACGTTCGTGGCAGATTTTAAGGGTGATGTGCAGGCCGTGTATGAAGTCGATACCTGGTCGCGGATGGGCGAGCGCGCGACCTGTCCGAGGTTGAGTTTCAGCCGGGCAGCTACTTTTATGATGCCGCAGCGGGGCGGCTTTATGTTTCCAGCACGGACTTGCGGCCTGCGGTGCATCATCGTTACAGCGTGCCGGTAATTGGTCGTCACGGTCTGGAACTGGAGAAGCCGGTGCGTGTGGTGCTGGAGGGCATCGGGGTGCGCGGGTGCGAGAGCAGCAGGATGGCTGACTCGCGGACCTTGTTTGGAAATTGGGGCATCATTTTCCTCGGTGCCCGCGACTGCATCATCCGCGACTGCACCGCCTTCCTGAATGGCGGGGGCATCTGCATCGCCAGTGAGGGCGAAGGGGGCAATCTGGTCGAGCGCTGCACGGGCTATGGAAACAGTTCGACGCACAACAGCTCGGAGTGTGCGGGCGTGCTGCTATATCAGAGCAAAAATGACGTGGCGCGAAACTGCGTGGGCTATCGCTCCATCGGTGTCGGCGTGCGGATCTATGGGCTCGCGGCAGAACATGGCTTGCTTGATCGCTGCCTGGGGTGGGGCAATGAAGGGCCGGATGTCGGCATCAAATCAGGGAAGGCGGAGACTTGCGCGGCGAAGGACTCCGTGGGGCTCGGATACTTTCCGGTCCTCAACGTCTCGAACTCGATTCTCGGCGGACAAAACATCTACGTGCCGGACGAAGAGATCACCAAAGACAATATCCACCTCAAGACCGCACGCCTGAATCAAGACCAAGAGTTTGCGGACCCGGTGAACTTCGATTTCAGACTGCAATCCACCTCCACGATGCGCGGTGCGGCACCGGATGGAAAGGATCGCGGACCGTTCCCCTACCAGGCCAATGTGTTCTTCGTGAAGCCGACCGGCGATGACGCAGCCGATGGCCTTTCGGTGACGGCGGCTTGGAAAACTCTGGCCCGCGCCGTGAAGAGCGTGCGTCACGGTGACACGGTGTATTTTGAAGAAGGCGTCTATCAGGGCGGAGCGACGATCCGTGCGGGAGAGGGGGGCGCGGAGAAGGTATCATGGCGTGCCCGGGGTCCGGGCAGGGTCGTCATTGCCGATGGGCTTCACATTGAGAACAGCGCCGGCATCGAGTTCGAGCGGCTGCACTTCTCAGGAGCCGTCACCGTGAGCCGGAGTGATGGCGTGCGTTTTCACAACTGCCGCTTCACCAGCAAGAACGCGGCTCTTTCTGCCATAAAGGTCGCAGCGCTCGAGGTCACGCACTGCGAGTTCACCGGTTTTGCCCGTGCCGCGCTGCTTCTGGACGAATGCAAACAGGCACATCTCAGCAGCAATCTCTATGACAACCGAAACTCACCCGCGGTGGAGATTCGGGGTCGCACGCCTGCGGTGCGATACAGCGACTACCACAGCTACACCGATGCAGCGCAGGCCTGGAAAGTCGGTGACGACGTGATGTTCCTGGCCCAGGTCCAGCAGACCCAGGACATCTACTCGCGTGCGATTCAGCCGACCTTTGCGGTCGAAGAAAGCACGGCTAACTTGAGCAATCCCGCGTCTTTTATGGGGTTCGGCGCACTCGGGCAGAGCATCGGGTTTCATCAGGACCGCATGTCGAACACGCTGGAGATGACCGCGCCGGTGCTTCACTCCGTGGGCACCACCACGGCCAATATCGAATGGCTCGTCACCCACGGAGCCGTCTGCGAGGTGGCCTGGGGCGACACGCCGGATTGCGCCAATCGCGTGAAGTTCCACGTCGGCGTCACCACCGACAATCACCGGAGCTTCAGCCTCACGGGCTTGCAGCCTGGGAAGACCTACCATTTAAGCATCGTCTCTCTCTCCGCGGCGAATCCGTTTGATGGAAAAGGTAAGCCCGAGGTCATCGACCCGAAATTCGGCGCGATTTCTTTCACCACCCAAACCGAGCAACCCGCGCCGAAAACCTATTATGTGGCGACCGACGGTGACGACGCCAACTCCGGCCTAAAGCGCAGCAAAGCGTGGCGCACCGTCGGTCATGCAGCCTCAAGTATCCGCGCGGGAGACACGGTCTTAATAGGTGGCGGCACCTACATCGAAAAAGTGCGCGTGCGCGTATCGGGCGACAAGGGGCTGCCCATCAAGTTCAAATCCATGCCGGGAGAGAAAGTCATGTTCGACGGCAATGAAAGACGCCTCGATGCCGCCTGGGTCATCAACGGCAAAACGAACATCGAACTGGATGGCCTTTACTTCCGGCAACTTGGACTGCAAGGCGGCGGCAACAGCGGGTCGCGCGTGGTGAATGTGAGCCACAGCACCGATGTCAGTATCCGCCGCTGCCTTTGTGATGGATACGGCAAGGGTTACGCGCCGGGCTTTGTCTGTGCGTGGAACAGCGGGAATCTCCGCATTTCAAACTGCGTCATCGCCCGTGGATTCGACGGCCTAGAGGTCACGACCTGCCCGGGCTTTGTCCTCGAGAACAATGTCCTCGTCTGCAACCTCATCCAGACGACCAAACTCGCCACCGCAGCCACGGTGAGAAACAACATCTTCGCCGACAGCATCCCCACCAAAGTCAAAGTGCCGCTGCAACAATACGGCACCCAGCACGGCATCGAGGATCACAACAACTGCTACTTCCTCCGCGCCCCCGACGACGAACGTCAGCTCTTCTGGGTGCTCAACTTCACCGAAGGCGGCAAAAACCTCGGCCACACCCGCATGAGTCTGGCGGACTACGACCGCCGCGTCCGCCCCACGGGATCGATCATCGCCGATCCGCAGTTCCCCGCGATCCAGAAGCTCGATCCCGCCAAGCTCGCCAAGTTCCCCATCGACTCACTCGCCAGCCCCTTCGACTTCCAAGACCTCTTCGCCACGAATCCCGAAGTCATCAAACGCGGCATCGGCCTGCAGCCGGAAGCGTTTGCCGACATGCTCAGAAAGTAGAACGCGCACCCCATGACAAACATGACCGCGACCAAGCGCCGCACTCTTCTCATAACATCTTCCACGAACTTCATGAAACTCACCCTGCTCCTCATCCTCCTCTCAACCACGCTGCACGCCGCCGAGTTCTTCGTGAACAAACAAGGGCTCGACTCGAATGCGGGCACGAGTCGCGCGGCGGCGTTCCTCACGATTCAGAAGGGCGTGGATGCTTTGCAGCCGGGAGATACGCTCTCCATCGGGCGCGGCGAGTATGCGGAAGCGGTCGCAAGGAAGGGGCTCGGCAGTGCGGAGAAGGAGACGA
>JBEIQV010000212.1:0-5876 GCA_040376335.1 Verrucomicrobiia bacterium
ACGATGCCGCCTCGCGATTGGAGCATCCGTCGCGCACCCGGTTTGTTGTTGAGCAATTCGCCAAGGGCGCCGAGCAGGGATTCTGCGGAGACTGGCTTTGTCAGGTCGCGCGAGAGATTTGGAAACTGACCGTTGTAGTTCGCGACATTTGCCTGCTCCGCGAGCAGGATCACGGGTGTTTGCGCAGTGTGCGGTTCTGCGGCGAGCCGTGTCAGCACGGCAGCTCCGTCCATGTCCGGCAGTGTGTCGTTTAAAATAATCACGTCCGGCGTTGCGACGTTGAGCCGCTCAAACGCATCCGCGCCTCTCGCGGAACTGAGCACATCGCAGCCGGGGAAGTGCTGGTTCAGCACATTTTCCGTGAGCTGCGCAGCAGCGGGGGAGTCGTCTATGACGAGGATTTTCTGAGCCATGGATTAAGTGCGCGCAGCGTGCCGCTGGAAACGGCGAAGTCAATTCCGCAACCGCTACTTTAGCGAACGGAGCGCGTTCAGCTTGTCGAGGGCGGCTCCGCTTTCGATGGCCGTGCGCGCTTTGGAAAGCCCCGCTGCCATGTCGCTGGCGAGGCCGCAAACGACGAGGGCAGCCGCTGTATTGAGCAGCACCATGTCGAGCTTCGGACCACGCTCGCTGCCATCGAGGATGCTTGTGAGGATGCGTGCGTTTTCAGTGCGGTCGCCGCCGAGCAGGTCGGCAGGTGTGCAACGTGTGAGCCCGAGTTCCTCGGGTGTGATGGTGAAATTGCTCACTTTGTCTGCTTCGACCGTGTGGATTTCTGATGGGCCAGTCAGCGTCAGTTCATCGGTGCCTTCGCCATGCACGGCCCAAGCGCGCTTGCGTCCGAGCGCACGGAGCGTCTCGGCGTATTTCGGCAGCATCGCGGCGTTGTAGATTCCGACGAGTTGAAAGTCCGGCTGCGCGGGATTCAGCAGCGGGCCGAGGATGTTGAAGATGGTGGTCTGTCCTTGCGCGGCAAGCGTCTTGCGGACGGGCGCGACGGCTTTGAATGCGGGATGAAATGCGGGTGCGAAGATGAATGCGACGCCGTGCTGTTCGAGTGAGGCGCGGAGTTCGTCTGGTGTGAGTTCGATTTTCACGCCGAGTTCTTCGAGCACATCAGCGGCTCCGGTCATGGAAGTCACGGAGCGGTTGCCGTGCTTCATCACACATGCGCCAGCGGCTGCGGCGGCGAACATTACAGCGGTGGAGACATTGAAAAACCCCTGCTTGTCGCCACCGGTGCCGCAGACATCGAGCGTTGGGCCGGGGAGTTTCGCGCGATCCAGTTCGGGTTGCACCGCGCGCTTGAGCAGCGACTTCACAAACCCCGCGATCTCCTGCGCCGTCTCGCCTTTTTTGCGCAGCGCTTTGAGAAACATCATTTTTTCTCCGTCGGTAATTTCCTCCGAAAGCAGCTTCGCGACTGATTGTTCGCACTGCGCCGGGGTGAGGGCGCTTTCGTTTTCGAGCAGAGCGGTGAGAGATTCCATTTGCCGGTGTTAATGGGTGAAATTCAAATCGAGGAGGCGCTGTGGAGTTTCCGTGGAGTTGAGGTCGGGCTGTTTTCTAGAGCGGCTCACCGCAAAAAGCACGGAACAAATCAGCGCGAGGATCGCGAGCACGAGCAGCATGATTTTCACCCAGCTCTTCGGATGGCGTCCGGCGATGGCGCCGGTGTAGCCGTTCACGACGACCTGATAGCTCTGCGAACCGTAGGTGTAGGCGAGCAACCAGACCGGCACGAGCACGTGCTTGAATGTCTGCTGCGAAAAATCCGCGCTCACTTCCAAATCGCGATGCGTGTCGCCGGGCACTTGCTGCGAGCAGAGTTGCTGGGTTTTAGTCTCCATTGCCTGACGCGCGTGCTGCGCGGCGGCGATGAGATCGATCTGGTATTGCTCCACCGTCCAGCCGCTCAGAAAGCCGGGATCGTAGGGCTTCAAGTCGCTCGTCGTGGGAAAGGGCTCTACTTTTCGCAGCAAATCCACTTCGACACCCCGTGTGGCGGGAACGAGTTCGTCGTCAAAATAGTGATCGAGGTGGCCGCTCGATGGATACCAGCGAGTCTTTCGCACGCTGCGTGTTCGTCGATTACCGTTCGAGTCGGTGTAGGATTCGTCCACGTAGTAGTAATCGCCCGACACAGCGCTCCAGTCCGCGCTTACATGCGAATCAAACGTCCAATACGGAATGTAGATGCCCGTCACCGTGTCGGTGAGCGCGCGGGTGCGGAGATTGTTTGGCGCAAACCAACGCGTGCCATACCAGGCGCGGATGGCGTCGCGCACGGCTGCCTCGGCGAGTATGAATTCCAGCAGCGACTCGGGGCGGATGGGACGCATTTGCTCATCAACGGGGATGATCGCGGCGGAGCCGCAAAAGTCGCATCGCTGGGCTGCGCGCGTCGGCTCGAAAACCGTGATCGCCTGACAGCTCTGGCACTTCACGCTCGCTCGCGCCGTGTCCCAACCACGCTGGTCATCGCCGATGGCCCCCAGCGCCGCCACGAGGTCATGCTCGATTCCCGTAGTCGGCGAATCCGGCGGCTGCATCGGTGCGATGGTTCCGCAATAGCCACATACGAGCGATTGTTTCGCCGGGTCCCAAGTCGCCTCCGCACCGCAGCTCGGGCAGTTGAATTTCTGTTGGGCGAAAACTTCGTCGCTCATGCGCTACAGCAGTTTTCGTTTGTCGTTCAGCGCGTCAATCACACGATAGCCTGCCGTGGCGAGATGGCGTGCATCGAGTTCGAGTCCCACGCAGCGCCGACCCGTGGTAGCGCAGGCGGCGGCGGTGGTGCCGCTGCCGAGGAATGGATCGAGCACCAGCGCGCCCTCATTCGTGCTCGCGAGGATACATCGTTCCACCAGCGAGAGCGGCTTTTGCGTCGGGTGCTTGCCGTGTCGCTTCTCGCTTTTCGTGGGAGCCTTCATTTTCCAGACGCTCTTCATCTGTTTCCCGGCATTCTGCTCGCGCATGGATGCGTAGTTAAACGTGTGCCTGCTCTTCGCATCGCGCGCGGCCCAAAGCACCGTCTCGGTCGAGTGCGTGAAAAAACGGCACGACAGATTCGGCGGCGGATTCGGTTTCTCCCACGTAATGTTGTTCAGCAGCTTGAAGCCGAGTTGCTGCATCGCGTAGCCCACGCTGAAAATCACGTGCTGCGTGCCAGTCACCCAAATCGTCCCGTTCGGACGCAGCACACGCTGGCAGCGCCGCAGCCACTCGATGTTGAATTCGTGATTCGCATCCGCACCCCTCGACTTGTCCCACTCGCCCTTGTCCACCTTCGCGCGCTTTCCGCTTTTGCACGTCGTGCCGCCGTTGCTCAGGAAATACGGAGGGTCGGCGAATACCGCGTCGAACACTCCGCCGGGATACTGCTCCGCGATGGCATCGAGAAATGCGAGGCAGTCGGCCTCGTAGAGATAGATGCCCGTCGCGTCATCGCGAAAGAAGGGCGGGGGATTGTCGGGTGAAAATGCGACCTCCGTGATCGGAGTGGCCTTGCGGCGTGGTTTCTTAGCTTTTGCCATACAAAATTACGGCAGCGGCACAGCGGTGAGATTCAGCGGAATCTTCACGAGGGACTTCTCCGTGAGCAGGTAAATCTTCGCCACAGCGTCGGCGGGCGGTTTGTCGCGGAAGGATATCGTATAGCTCTTGTTGCCAGCGCCGCCGGATGACATGCGCCCGCCGGTTTCGAGCACCTTTCCGTCGGCGGAGCAAAATTCCACGGCTGCGACCACGCCTTTTGGGTCGTTCAGTTTGTAGCCGAGTTCGTCGTCGCCCACGCCGCCGCCGCCGCCAAATCCGAAGATGCCGCCGCTTTTCGCCGCTCCACTTGTGGCTTTGGTGAGCAGCGTGATTTCAGCGCCGAGCGCTTTGAGAACGGGTGATTCGAGCGGCTTGCCGCCATCTTTCGCTGGCGAAGCGGTAATGACGCTTTTCGGATCGTTCTTTGGCACCAGCAACTCCACGACGCCCGTGATGCTCTTCACGGTTTTCGCGGCGCGCATCGGGTTGTCGAGTTCCAGCTTTAGCTCGAAAGCATTGGCATCTTCCTTTTCAAAACCTCCAAATGGTTTCCGTAGTGGCTCGAAATCCTCGGCAAAGGGGCGGCCTTCCTTTTTCAGCAAAGCCTTTCCTGTGTCGTCCGTCGCGGCGTCCACTTTCACGCGCATCCCCTTCGCGTCGGCGAGTTCGGTGCCGGTGAGCGAGAGCGCGATTTCGAGACCGGCGAAAAATTTGCCGTTTGTGCGTTTGTCGCTGACTTCCCCGACGTTCACTTTCACCTCCGCTTGGAGGAGTGATGCGCTGGCGAGAAGGATGGTGAGTGTGCGTTTCATGGTCGTTTATTTCAAATAGGCTGCGAGCGCGTCGGCGGTGATGCGCCATTGCGTGCCGATCTTTTTGCCTTTGAGGTCGCCAGCTTCGAGCGTGGCGAGCACGTCGGCTTCACTGACGCCCAGTTGCTGGGCGACTTGCGCGGGCGTGAGCAAGGCGGGAGTCGCTGCGGCTTGCACGGGTGCGCCGCCTGCGGGTGGCGTGGTCTGGCCGGTAAGCATTCCCTGATTGATCATTTGGTTCGCCATGCCGAAGCCCATCGCGATTTCCGCCGCTGCGCCGCCGGGGCCGCCACCGCCGTGTTCGAGTCCCTGCGCCATCTGGAACTTCACGTAGTCGTTCAGATTTCCGACCGCTGCCATGCTGCTGCGCTTGTCTATCGCCGCCTCGACTTCCGGCGGCACGCTCACGTTTTCGAGGATGAAGCTCGCAAACTCGATGCCGTATTTCGGCATGGTCGCCTCGTTGAGCAGCGGGAGAATGGCCGCACCCACTTCGGTGTAGCGCGATGCGAGATCGAGCACGGGGATATTCGCCTTCGCGATGGCCTCGCTGAAAAGGCTCACGATGCGCGAGCGCATGGTGTCCTGAAATTCATCGAGCCGGAAATGCTGGTCGCTGCCCGCCACTTCCTTGAGGAAAACTTTCGAGTCCACGATGCGGAAATCGAACGTGCCGAATGCGCGCGCACGCACGATGCCGAAGTCCTTGTCGCGCATCATCACCGGGTTGCTCGTGCCCCATTTGATGCCGGTGAAAAGGCGCGTGTTGAGATAGTAAACGTCGGCCTTGAACGGCGTGTTGAAACCGTATTTCCAGCCCGCGAGCGTTGAGAGAATCGGGATGTTTTCGGTCACGAGCGAATGCTTGCCGGGGCCAAACGTGTCGCCGAATTTTCCGAGATAAACAAACTGCGCCTCCTGCGATTCACGCACAATGAGCTGTGCGCCATTTTTGATTTCCTTGTCATCGTCCGGCCAGCGGAACGACAGCGTATCGCGCGAGTCATCCGTCCATTCGATGATGTCTATCAGTTCGCTTTTAATGAAATCCATGAGGCCCATAATCGTGTTCCTTTAGTGTGTGTGGTTGTTGTGAGTGAGAGAGCGCGCAGGCTAGCGAACACCGCGCGTCGGGAAAGCGAATTTCTGCGGCGACCTCGGATTGGGCGGATGATTAACCACGGATTTCACGGATGGACACGGATACGCGACAGGCTTGCTCACTTTCATCCGTGTCCATCCGTGAAATCCGTGGTAAAACCATCCCGGTATCCGGGTAGGCGCTACTCAAAGCGGATGCTCGCGCTGCGACCGTGCGCATCCAGCCCTTCGATGCGGCTGAACTGCTCGATGGTCGCCACGCTTTTGCGCAGCGAGCGCGCGTCGAGGCGGACGATGCTCGTGCGGCGCTGAAACATATCCGCCATGAGGCCGGGGAACGATTTCCCCGCGCCGCCCGTCGGCAGCGTGTGGCTGGGGCCGGCGAGAAAATCCCCCGCAGCGACCGGCGACCATCCGCCGAGGAAT
>JBEIQV010000240.1:0-5178 GCA_040376335.1 Verrucomicrobiia bacterium
AGTCAAGTCAAGTCAAGGCGAGTAATTCACACCGACACCGTCACGTTCACACAAATCCCGACGGCCCACTGACGCACCCGACAGAAGATATGCGCCTACACATACATGGACCAAACCCTTTGCCCAATACTATCCCATCCCTGAGGTGCATCCGCGGATCCGTACGTCCATCTCCCGTCCTGGCAGTTGATACGCCGGCACTGCCGGCGAGGCGGTGTCCTCCTCTTTGTCAACAGGCTTCGTCGCCAAGGTGGTGCCCTCCTAGTGGCCTCCTCTTGCTCCTCGGCGCGCATTCCCCCCATGGTTCCCCTACGCCACAGTCGTCATCACAATCCTTCTTCAGAACGGCACGGGCCAGACCTACGCCCTCCGCACAACCGCAGCTGCGACAGCCGCTTACTCCGTGCGGGTTTCCAATGCGGTCAACGAGGCCACCAGCGCGCCACAACTCCTCACCGTGAAGGCCCCCGTCGCCATCACCGTGCACCCGCTCACCCGCACCGCGAACTCCGGCACGCCCGTGAAGTTGCTCGTGACCGCGCCCGGACCGATGTTGATTTTTGTAAATTCGCCCGTGCCGGCGATGTTCGATTCCAGGAAGGCTCCGCCGACGCTCAAATTCGCGGCGGCACTCGTGAAAGAGAGCGTCGCGAAGTTCACCGCGCCCGTCACTTTGATGGAGCCGACCTTGCCGTTGAAATTGCTGGTCCCGGAAGCGTTCGCACCCTGCGTGCTGGTGCCAAAGGCGCCGAGCGTTTGCGTGCTCAGGCTCTTGATCACCACCGCTGTGCCGCCCGCGCCGACATCAATCTGCCCGAGGTCGCCGGCGATCTTCACATTTCCCAACACCAGCCCCGTGCCATCCATGCCGCCGCCATCGGTCGCCGCCGCATCAATGTAGCCGACTGCCACGCGTCCATTGCCAGCCGGGCCCTGCTTCACCACCGTGATCGCGAGATCGGTGCCGGCAAAAGGATTCACACCGCCGACCAGCGGCACCGTGCTGAAATCAATCTCGCGGATCGTGCCCGTCATCCCCATGCCGCTGAGCTTCAACGCTGCGGCGAGCTGCGCGTTCGTGCCCTTGCTGGTCTTTACCGACACGGTGTCGCCGTCAATGTCGGTAATCATCACAACGGCAGCCGGTGCGATGCGGGCTTCGAGCGGTTCGATGCTGGAGAAGGAACGAGAGATAGTGTCCATGCGCCGAAAAGGAGTGCTTTCAGATTGCAGTGTCAAGGCCGGACGCCTCTCTGCGCCTGTTGCCACACGAGCGATGAATCCATAAGCGCTGATCTTGATAATACGTGGGCAATGAATCCCAACGGGATTCAATCACTCAGCCCATGGTTGCTCGGCACGAGCTACCCTAGGAACGCAATCCAATAAATCCATCAACCCTGAAAGGGTTGAATCACAACTCAAAATTTCTCTGCTCGCGATTCGTTACCCGCGGCGCAATGCTCGCGTCCATGAGCAAGTGGCACCTCATCGGAGTTCTTCCGAACCTTCCAATTGATCGCTCGTGGGATTTTGAGCACCACGCGTTCGCCCATCCTACGGACAAGCGATTGGTGGAAGTGTCAGAAAGTTCAGCTGCAGCTCGTGCGTTGCTAAAGAGTTTTAAACATCCATTTGGATACGGTTGTCAGCCATCTGCCTACATCATCTCCGATGACTGCCCAAAGAGGTTCAAGTCCGCGGAAGCCCTCGCCGATCTGCGCAACGCTTTTGCTGTGGCTTCCATCCTCCACGGCTGGCAGCACGCAGTTGGAAGCGCCAACATCTGGTTTCCGCAATACAGCGACTATTTCGATCTTTACCCACTATTCCCCAGCGGCGATGGCGTAGGGTTAATCTGCAGCGGTTTCGCCTTAAATTCGTATGATGATGCAGATGAATTTACAGGCCAGCCCTACCCCGATCTTTCGGCAAGCCGCGGATCATTCAGAGTCGCAGTCGGCGAGCGCTTGTTCGCTCTGCTTATCGATGAGTGGAAATCAAAATACACAACGGCGAAACCAACTTGGAAACAGACGGCGGTATTTCGATCACTCGCGATGGCCTATCGTGCGGCGCGGCTTCCGAAAGGTTGCGACCACCTCATTTTCGATATCGGAGTCCAGCTGTCGCTTTGGGTATCGGCGCATGAGTGCCTTACGCACACTGGACCGGGCGGGCGAACCGACCTCAATGAAGTCCTCGTCTTGCTTGGCAAAGCGCGTTGGCGACGAGAGGAACTGAAAGTGAAGAGGCGACACAAGGAGAGGCAGAAACTTCCGAAGGGCTACACACTTCCAGAACCAAAAACCTACGTGCAGCATCTCTACCGTCGTCTATACGACGCTCGGAATGACTTTCTCCACGGCAATCCAGTTGACATAAAAACGGCCTTTCTCGGCCCATCAACTCGTGACGCACTGTCTATTCAGGTCGCTCCCTTAATCTATTCAGCAGCCCTCGAAGCATTCCTCTCACCGCCCGAGCCGCGGAAGAAGCCAGACCTTCAAGGAATCATACGCGCGATCCCGTTGGAAAACGCGCTACTTGGAACCCGGAAGCAACGAAAACGGCGCTGAGTTCAGACTCACGCCTTCGCGTAAACCTCCGCGCCCTTCTCCACAAACTCCTTCGACTTCTCCTCCATGCCTTTCTTCAAGGCTTCCTCCTCGGAGATCGCCTGTTCGGCGGCGTATTTGCGGACGTCTTCGGTGATCTTCATGGAGCAGAAGTGCGGGCCGCACATGCTGCAGAAGTGCGCGGTTTTGGCGCCTTCCTGGGGGAGTGTTTCGTCGTGGAACTCGCGGGCGCGCTCGGGGTCGAGGCCGAGGTTGAACTGATCTTCCCAGCGGAACTCGAAGCGGGCTTTGCTCAGGGCGTTGTCGCGGTATTGCGCGCCGGGGTGGCCTTTGGCGAGGTCGGCGGCGTGGGCGGCGAGTTTGTAGGTGATGACGCCTTCCTTGACGTCCTGCTTGTTGGGCAGGCCGAGGTGTTCCTTGGGCGTGACGTAGCAGAGCATGGCGCAGCCATACCAGCCGATCATGGCGGCGCCGATGCCGCTGGTGATGTGGTCGTAACCGGGCGCGATGTCGGTGGTGAGCGGCCCGAGGGTGTAGAAGGGGGCTTCGCCGCACCATTCGAGCTGCTTGGCCATGTTTTCCTCGATGAGATGCATGGGGACGTGGCCGGGGCCTTCGTTCATGACTTGCACGCCCTTGGCCCAGGCGCGGCGGGTGAGTTCGCCCTGCGTTTCGAGTTCGCCAAATTGCGCGCGGTCATTGGCGTCGGCGATGGAACCGGGGCGCAGTCCGTCGCCGATGGAGAAGCTGACGTCGTAGGCGGCCATGATGTCGCAAATGTCGTCCCAATGGGTGTAGAGGAAATTTTCCTGATGATGCGCGAGGCACCACTTCGCCATGATGCTGCCGCCGCGGGAGACGATGCCGGTCATGCGCGAGGCAGTGAGCGGGACGTAGCGCAGGAGGACGCCGGCGTGGATGGTGAAGTAATCAACGCCCTGCTCGGCCTGCTCGATGAGGGTGTCGCGGAAGAGCTCCCACGTGAGGTCCTCGGCTTTGCCGTTCACTTTTTCCAGCGCCTGGTAGATGGGCACGGTGCCGATGGGCACGGGCGAATTGCGCAGGATCCACTCGCGGGTGGCGTGGATGTTTTTGCCCGTGCTGAGGTCCATGACAGTGTCGGCGCCCCACTTGGTGGCCCAGCGCATCTTTTCCACCTCCTCCTCGATCGACGACGCGACGGCGCTGTTGCCGATGTTGGCGTTGATCTTCACGAGGAAATTGCGGCCGATGATCATCGGCTCGAGGTCGGGGTGATTGATGTTCGCGGGGATGATGGCGCGGCCAGCGGCGACTTCACTGCGGACAAACTCGGGCGTGATCTGCGCGGGGATGCGCTGCGGGAAGCGGCGGAAGATGCCCGGCGTGTATTCGTTCTGGAGTTGCGCGGAGCCGGCGTGCTGCTTGTCGAGATCGGCGCGGAGGATGTCCTGCGACATCTCGGCGATCTTCGCGCGCCCCATGTTTTCGCGGATGGCGATGAATTCCATCTCCGGCGTGACGATGCCCTGCCGCGCATACCAAAGCTGCGTGACCGGATGCCCAGCACTCGCACGGAGCGGACGGCGGCGCTGACCGCGCAGGCCGGGAAATTCGACGAGCCGGTTCTTCTCCGCCTTGCTCGCATACTCGGCGTGCTTGCCGGAAAGGTAGCCATTGTCCTGCGGCTTCACCTCGCGTCCGTCGTATTCGGCGACATCCTTGCGATCCGCGATCCATTTTGCGCGCAGCGCCGGCAGGCCCTCGTCGGACGTGCCGGTGAATGCCGGGTCGCCCCACGGCCCCGAGCAGTCATAGACGCGCACGGGCTCATTCGCCTCCAGTTCGCCGCTGAAGGTCTTCGTCGGCGAAAGCGCGATCTCACGCACCGGCACGCGCACTTCGGAATGGATGCTCCCTTGCAGATACACGCGGGTGCTGTTCGGGAGTTGTTCGCTGCTGTGCGGCTCGAAGGATTTTTTTGGGTCGGCGATCATGTGTTTTGAAAATGAAAAAGCTGTGTGCGGAAAAGCACACAGCCGTTGAGAAATCTCCGCTCCCTGCGACGGCATTACCCGCTTCAGGTTCGAAGGGTCTCCCGATGTTTTCGGGACTCTCAGCCGGTGCGGCTCCCCTGCGTTTCGAGCGGCCAAGTTAGGGCCGAAAAAACGCGCGTCAACACTGCAACTGTTGACGCATCACAATGAATCTGTTCCTCTCCGCGCCCATGAAGTCCGCCCTTTTCGCTCTACTCACCATCGCTTTCGTCGGCTGCACGAACACCACCTACACTCATCGCAATGATTTCGAGCGCACCAAACACAAGGGCGCTTGGAACAATTATCAGGATGCGGTGAAGGATGGGCGGCAGCACGAAGAGCCGAAGGTGAAGAAGTAGGCCCACGCGCGCCACAGATGCGCGAGCAGTCTTTTACACATGAGGAAATGCTCGCGCTGTCGCGACTGCGAGCTGGCTTCCTCGATGGCACAAACGCAGGCGGTGCCTACTGGCAGAACGAGACGGATCTCGCTCTATACGACTGCACTTTCGCCGAACGCATCGGATGGAAGTGGGACGCCGTCCTCGCGGAATTGACCGCGCGCGAATGGATCCCGCGTG
>JBEIQV010000235.1:0-5254 GCA_040376335.1 Verrucomicrobiia bacterium
AGATCTTTTCCGGCGCGAGATTGGCGATGCTGTGGTGATTGTGCCCGAGGCTGCGACGATTCTTTTTCAAGGCGGCTTTCCCCGCTCGGGGGAAGGTCATGCTTTGAGCTACGCACAAACGGCGATATTTAATGTGCAGAGAAATCTGGAGGACGTTCAGGCAGCGCTCTATCCGGGGCGCACTCTTCTCTGTGACCGGGGGACGGTGGATGGCGCGGCATACTGGCCGGGCGGCGATGGTGACTATTTTGAATTCGTAGGCACGACGCTCGAAGCGGAACTGAGACGCTACGATGCGGTGATCTTTTTCGAGACGGCAGCGGTAGGCGGCGCGTCCATCGAAGGCGGCAATCCGATTCGCAATGAGTCGCTTGAGGAGGCGGTTCGGCTGGATGCAAAACTCCGCGAACTCTGGGGACGGCATCCGCGCTTCACCCTCGTGCCGCACAATCCTTCGTTCTTCAAAAAAATCAGCTTCGGCCTAGCCGCACTGGAGAGCATCGTCGCGCAACTTTCGCACGAAGGAAAAAAGGCGCGCCCCACCGTGAAGGCGGGTCGCAAGCGGAAATAACCAAACGCCCTACGCTGCCTGCGCCTTACCAAGCGTTGCGAGGATGCTTTGGAAAAACACACGGCCATCCGTGCTGCCAAGATGTGCATCGCAGGCGCGCTCGGGATGGGGCATGAGGCCGAAAACATTGCGCGTCGCGTTGCAAATGCCCGCGATGTTTTCCAGCGCACCGTTTGGATTCGTAGCATCGCCCGTCTTGCCATTCGCATCACAATAACGAACGAGCACACGGCCCTCGGCATTCAGCGAAGCGAGCGTCGCTGCGTCGGCAGTGTAGCTCCCCTCCCCGTGCGCGATGGGAACATTCAGCACCTGCCCCACTTGTGCGGCGGAAAGAAATGGGTTGCTCGTATTTTCCACGCGCAGGCGGACGTGCTCGCAGATGAAATGCAAATCTCGGTTGCGAATGAGCGCGCCGGGGAGCAGTCCGCTTTCGCAAAGAATCTGGAAGCCATTGCAAATGCCCATCACCAGCACGCCGCGTTTCGCCTGTTCGATGACGGATTTCATCACCGGTGAAAACCGCGCGATGGCTCCGCAGCGCAGGTAATCGCCGTAGCTGAACCCGCCCGGCAAAACGATCAAATCGTAGCCCGCAACGCTGTCCTCTTTGTGCCAGACGAAGTCGGTCGCAAAACCAAACTCCTTCAAAACAAGATGGCAGTCTTGATCACAATTCGATCCCGGAAAACGGATGACGGCGGCTTTCATGGCTTACTTCTCCACCACCAGTTCGTAATCCTCGACGACAGGATTGCTCAGCAAATCGCGCGCGATTTCGTGGAGTTGCGCCTCGGTCGCGCCGTCCACTTCGAGTTCGATCATTTTCCCCACGCGGGCGCTCTGGGCGCCGGGCAGGCCGTGGTGGCGCATGGCGTCGCGCACAGCCACACCCTGCGGATCGAGGATGCTGCGCTTTGGCATCACGATGACTTTAGCTTTCATAGAGCGCGTGGGGATAAGGACTCTACGCACGGCTGTCGAGTGTCCAATGCAACTCGCGCCACAAAAATGCTCACCATGCACATTTTCTAACTAGAGTTCCCCCATTTCAATCCTCCGAGCCGACAGCAGATATTGCGCTGGGCTATATAGGCGACATCCGCCTTCAGTCACCTCGTAATAAAAACCTGCGCATCTGCCAAAAAGCCGAGCTACCAAGGAATCGTTGCGGCCATTTTCCAGCCATGGATTTCTTTCACTTCCATATCACCACCATAGCAAAAGAGGCAGACTCCGGTGTCCTCGGGCTCGTAGTCGTGTTGTTTGACGATGGACTGGCGGTCGTTGGCGAAGATTTCGACGGTGCGGCGATCCACGAAGATGCGGAGCTGGATGTCTTCGCCGGACTTTAGTTCGAAGGGTGCGGTGGTGCTGCCGAGCTGGATTGTCTTTTTCGCGGGCTCGACGATGAGGTCGAGTCCTTTGCCGTTCTCTTTGTCGGCAAAGAGGCGGACTCCGTAGCGCTGGGCGTCGCGCTGCTGGATGTTGATTTTGATTTCGATGGTGTCGCCTGAGATGCGTTCGAGGCGATGAGGTGTGCCGCTTTTCACCACGAACGACTGCTCAGTGACCGGGCTGTAGCGGAGTTGTTCGAGTTCTTTGATGGGGCGGATGCGGAGGATGCCATCGGCAGGGAGGCTGAGTTCGCGTGGGAGGGAGAGGATGCCGTCCCACAAGGAATTGCCGCCGCTTTTGCTGGAGGCGAAACACCACGCCCACATGATGCGCCGACCGTCGGGGGCGAGGAGGCTTTCGGGGGCGAAGAATTCTCCGCCATGCCCGCCGTCTTTCATGCCGTCGGAGAGGCTCCAGTTCATGCGTGCGTGGAAGTCGGGCGTGAATTGCTCGTCCTTCCACTGGCCGAGGTAGTAGCGGCAGCCGCGAATGTGGCTGATGCAAAGGAGCATCCACTTGTCTCCCAATTTAAAGAAGTTCGGGCAGGAGATGTCTTCGTTGGTCTTGATGTCCCCGCTCCTGCTCACCTCGGGCATTTCTTTCGTCATGAAAGGGCCGACATAATTCCACGTCTGGAGGTCGGTGGATTTCATTAGCGTGGGAGCTTTGCCGATTTGAAAAGGGTGAGTGCCGTAGAGAGCGTAGTGCGTGTTTCCCTCTCGCCAAATCTCCGGGTCCCAATGACTGATAAGGCCACCGTCTTTCCCCTCGCCCACTTGAGGCTCCACCGCGACAGGCTCGCTCCATTTTTCCAGATTGTCATCCGAGGCGGTGGAGGTGCAGTTCTTTTTCAAGCTGTCGCTCATGTAGATGAGGGTGGGGGTGCCGTCTTTGTTGAGGCAGATGCCGCCGCTGTTCATGATGCCGGTGCCGAGGCGCAAATCGGGATGCCAGCGCCAGTGGACCATGTCGTTGCTGGAAACGTGGGAGTAGATGCCCTGGAAAATGTAGAACAAATGGTAGCGGCCCTTCCAATGGATGGCGCAATTGGGATCCATCGGGGAAGCCTTCCCCTCCGGGCTGACGAGGTGATAAGTCGGGCGCGTGCGGTCGGCGATGAGGCGGTTGCGAAAGGCGCGGTAATTCTGCTGTTCACCGGCAACAGCGTCACACGCGATAAACGCGAGCACGCAAGCCGTGAGCAGTCTGGAAAGGACGAGGGTGTGGTTCTTCCACTGGGTTGTTTTCATCAACCGCGAAAATCTCCCGCGCTTACAGAAATGACGAGCGGGAATTGGGGAATTGTAATTTTATACGAACCGCGACGGCTCCTACCCGAGGCGATAGACGATGCGGGCTTTGCTCAAATCGTAGGGGGACATCTCTATTTTCACGCGGTCACCAGTGGTGAGGCGGATGAAGCGTTTGCGCATTTTGCCCGAGATGTGGGCGAGGACGAGGTGCTTGTTGGCAAGCTCGACGCGGAACATGGTTCCAGCGAGGACAGATGTAATTTTCCCTTCGGTTTCGATGATTTCTTCAGCAGCCATAGGCTATAAATAGTGGCCGCGTGGGCCGTGACAAAAAATGTGACGAGGTTGAGTTTCCCCGCCGGTTAAAAGCATTCCATGATGCGCTCCGATACGACACGGGCGCCGAACGAAGGCATAAACACCTAGCGGCTTTCGCAACGAACGCAAGCCCGCACGCCGGATTTCTGCTTACTTCACCACGTTGAAGTCGGCGTCGTAGCGGATGACGGTGCCAATTTTCTCCAGCTCGGACGCGACTTGCGCGGCTTCGCCGACGACGACAATCGCGATATCCACGGTGCTGAGATATTTCTTCGCGAGTTCCGTAACTTTCGCGGCGTCCACGGCGGACATACGCTTTGCATACGTTTTGTAGAAATCAGCAGGCAGTCCGTAGAACTCGATGTCCTGCACGCGCGTGGCGACGCGGCCCGCATTCTCCAGCGAGAGGAGGTAGTTGCCGACGTTGTATTGACGTTGCAATTCCAGTTCTTCCGCGCCAACTGCTTCGTCACGCATCCGGTTCATCTCGGCGAGGATTTCCTTCACGGCTGGCGCGGTCACTTCGTTGCGCGTCTCGGCGGTAGCTTGGAAATGACCGGCGTATTGATTGTAACCAAACGCGCTGCTGCTCCCGTAGGTGTAGCCGTGTTTTTCGCGGAGATTCTGGAAAAGGCGGCCACTGAATCCGCCGCCGAGGATGCTGTTCATCACATTCATCTCAGCGAGGTCGAGGTTGTTTCTCGGCGGACCCTGACGGCAGACGATAACGTTGCTCTGCACACTTCCGGGCCTGTCGAGCAAATGAATCGTGAGACCTTTCACCTGCACCGCACCGGCCCGTTTCATCATCGGCACGTCTTTCTTTTCCCAAGCGCCGAACGCTTTTTGGATCTTCGGCAGAATGTCCGCAGCCTTCACGTCGCCAATGATTGCGAGGCTCGCGTTGTTCGGCGCAAACCACATCGCGTGATACGCCGCGGTTTCATCGCGCGTAATCGCCTGCACACTCTCGGGCGTGGTGATTTGTCCGTAGAAATGCCCCGCAAACAGCACCTTCGTCATTAGCTTTCCGACGAGCGCTGTGGGATTTTTCTTCTGCGCCATGAGCGAGGAAAGTGTGCGCTTTTGCTCCTTCGCGAATTGCTCCGCAGGGAAAACGGGATGCATCACCGCGTCGGCGAAAAGCTCCAGCAGCGGGTCGGTAAATTTCACAAGTCCGCTCGTCGTCACCGCCGTCGAGTCCGGCCCCGCACTGGCTTCGAGCGTCGCGCCGAGCGAGTCCACCGCCTTAGCAAAAGCCCCCGCGTCGAGCTTCGCCGTGCCGCGATTGAGCAGGCTCGCGACGAAGTCCGCTTTGCCCGATTTGTCACCATCATACGAATTGCCCGCCTTTACAACGAGGCGCAGCGTGATCGTCGGCTTGCGGTCGTCCTCGATCACGAAAACCTTCAGGCCGTTCGGCAGTTCCTTCGTGGTGAAATCGGGAAATGCCGCCTCGGGTGCCGGACCCGGCTCGGGTTTTTTCGTGCGATCCACTTCCGCATGCAGTGCTGATGCGAAAAGGACGAGTGAGAGAAATGGAAGAATGCAGCGCATGGCGAAGAAAGGTTGGAAATTCATGACTACTTTTTGACGGGCGGGATTACGGCGCGCTTGCGTTTGCGAAGGTCTTCCTCGCTCTGTCCCTTCCCATCGGCGGGATCGCCATCGTCGCTCTCTGCCTTCGGCTCCGGCGGCGGGTAGTGGAGAA
>JBEIQV010000016.1:0-22367 GCA_040376335.1 Verrucomicrobiia bacterium
CGTCGGCATCTACCACACCGACTTCCCGCAATACGTGCGCATCCTCACCGACGACCGTTCGTGGGAAACGCTGGCGTGGACTTTCATGCGCACGTTCTACGCGCAGATGGACACGGTCTGGGTGAACAGCGAGAGCTATCGCGGGAGCTGGATCAAAAACGGAATCCCGGCGGAGAAATTGCGCATCCTCCCGCGCGGTCTTGATACGCAACTCTTTAGTGCGAAACGGCGCGATGTTTCCTTTTGGCAAAAGCGTGGGGCAGCAGCGGGCGCGACGGTTCTGCTGTATGTGGGTCGCGTGTCGAAGGAGAAGGATTTGGATGTGATCGTGGCGGCGTGGGAGCGGATGCAGAATCGAAAATCGCTCGCGCTCGCATTCGTTGGCGACGGTCCATATCTCGCCGAGTTGCGGAGGCTCGCGCCCGACGCGATTTTCACGGGCTATCTCAGCGGCGAGGAACTCGCGTGTGCATTCGCGAGCGCGGATGTGTTCGTCTTTCCGAGCACGACGGACACTTTCGGCAACGTGGTCATCGAAGCGCAGGCGTGCGGGCTTCCGTGCGTTGTATCCGATCAGGGCGGACCCAAGGATTTGGTGGAGCATGGCGTGAGCGGTTTCGTGACGCGTGGAAACGATGTGGAGGATTTTGCAAAAGCGGTGGCGCAACTCGCGGGAGACTCCGATCTGCGTGCACGGATGCGCGAGGCTTCGATCCAGTCGGTTTCGACGCGGGACTGGCGCGACGCCGCCCGTCGCTGGTGGGATGCGACGAAGTAGTTGGCGTCGAAATCGAGGGGAATCTTGACAGGCGGGGCGCGCGTCAGCCCACTCACGATGTGGCAATGATTCCGCCGGAAATAATTGAGCAGATCGCCGCGGCGAATGACATCGTCGAGGTGATTGGCTCCTATTTTCCACTGAAGCGGATGGGACCGGCCTACAAAGCGCTGTGTCCTTTTCACACGGAGCGCACGCCGTCGTTCACCGTAAATCAGCAGCGGCAGATTTTTAAATGCTTCGGCTGCGGCGCGGGCGGCTCGGTGTTCCGTTTTGTGATGGATTACGAGCACATCGAATTCATCGCGGCGGTGCGCAAGCTGGCGGAGAAGGCGAATATCCAAATCCCCGATGCGCAGATGAGTGGCGAGGATTTGGAGCGCGCGGATTTGCGACGCCGGGTGCTGGCGTTGCACGCAGTGGCGGCGGAGTTTTTTCACACGCAACTCATGCGAGGGAAGACGGCGGAGGGTGCGCGCGATTATTTGAAAAAGCGCGGGTTGTCGGCGGAGGTGGCGAAGTCGTGGAAGATTGGATTTTCCCCCGAGTCGTGGGACGCGCTGCTCGGCCACGCACAGCGCGAGGGATTCAACGTGGAGGAGTTGGAGGCGAGCGGGCTCTTCGCAAAAAAGGAAGACAGCGGGCGTTTGTATGATCGGTTTCGCGGGCGCGTGATGTTTCCGATCTGCAACGACACGGGCGAAGTGATCGCTTTCAGCGGGCGCGTGCTGAATGCGGAGCAAAGCCCCGCGAAATATGTGAACTCGCCGGAGACGCTGCTTTTCACGAAGGGCGCGGTGCTTTTCGGTCTGAACAAATCCAAGCGCGCACTCATCGAAAAGAAGCAGGCGATTGTGTGCGAGGGGCAGATTGATTTGATCACGGCGTTTGAGAACGGCGTGCAGAATGTGATCGCGCCGCAGGGCACGGCGTTCACCGAGCGGCAAGCGCGCATTTTGAAGCGATACGTGGAGGAAGTGGTGCTGTGCTTCGATGCGGACGCAGCGGGCGAAAAGGCGGCGGAGCGTTCGCTGCCGCAGCTTCTCGGTGAGGGATTGCTGGTGCGCTGCGCGGAGATGCCGCCGGGCGAGGACCCCGATTCGCTGATCCGAAAGCACGGCGGCGAGGCGTTTGCGGCGCGCATCGGCGAGGCGAAGGATTTTTTCGATTTCCAAATCGCGCGACTCAGCAAGCGGGCGGATTTCTCCTCACCGCGAGGACGCGCGGCGGCTGCGGAGAAATTGACGGGCTATGCGCGGATGCTGAAGGACGGCTTCGTGAAAGAAACGCTGATGAGCCGCATCGCCGATGTGCTGGAAATCGGGCGCTCCGAATACGCCCGACTCGTCCACACCGGCGAGAAAAGTCCGACGAAAGAGTTGCCGGAGCAGTTTAAATCGAAAGTCGAAAAGACGTTCGCCGCGCTGTTGAGAGGAATTGTCCGCCCAAAAAATACCGGGGACACGAATGCGGATGGAACAAAGCCGCAGAAGCCCGAGCGCATCGAACTTCCCCCGACGCACCAATGGCTCGTCCTGCTCGCATTGCGGCACGCCGTTTCCCGCGCATGGCTGCAAGCACAGCCTTGGGAGCGCGTGCTCGACGATGCCACGGAAGCCTCCGCACTGCTGGTGAAAATCCTCGATGCCGACTTACGCCCCGACGACAACGCTTCGCTCAACAGCTTCTTCTCCACGCTCGGCACTGCGGAGGAAGCCGCACTTTGCTCCCTGCTCGAACGCCCCGTCCCACCCGGAGCAAAAGTGGTGACCGAGGACTGCTGGCATGAATTGGAGCGCCGCGACCTCACCCGCCGCCGTCAATCACTCGAAACGCGCCTCCACGCCCCCGGCCTCACCGCCGAAGAACAGGCACAAATTCATCAGCAAGTGCTCGAACTCCACCGCCGCCTCTCCTCCCTGCCTCCCTCAAGACCGCCAAAACCGGTCGAGTAGCGTGGTTTTTCAAGCGAAAGCGGTGTTTTTGCAAAAATTCTTTGGATTTTCAGAGAAATGACTTGCTCGCGCTCGAGTCGCTCTTGATAGTCCGCGACCTTTTTCCCATTGAGCGGTGACGTAATGAACGTCCCGAATGAGGAAAGAGGTTTTTTTAACCAGACTTCGCGGAATATGCCAAAGATCAAAAAGAAAGCCCTTCCTAAACCCGCCAAGACCACCAAGAAATCACCAGCTAAAAAAGCCAGCGCGAAGCAGAAACCAGCGACGAAAAAGCCAAGCAAGCCAGCTAAAAAAGCCCCGAAGGCTGAGAAGGTTGCCAAAGCAAAAAACAAGGAGCCGAAGATTCGCGTCAAAGCCGAGAAGAAGAGTAAAGATCGCTCTTCTTCAAAGAACGGCAAAATCAGCAGCAAGCTCGCCGCTTTACTCCAAATACCGGCCAAAACGGCGCTGAAACCGGGACAAACCATCCTCGACACAGCCGAGGGTGCTGAAAAACTCCGTGAACTCGTGAAGCTCGCGAAGGAGCAGGGTTACCTCACTTTCGACGACCTCAACGAACACCTGCCCGATTCCGTCAACGATGCGGACGACATGGAAGCCATCATGGTGCGCATGCGCAGCATGGAAATTGACATCATTGATTCCTCGCAGGTTGATAGCTACAAAATCGGCCCGAAGACGGACGATCCGCAGAACCAAAAGGAGGAAGATGAGCCGGAGAAGCCGAACGAGAAACTCGACATTCTCGACGACCCGGTGCGGATGTATCTCAAGCAGATGGGGCAGGTTCCCCTGCTCACACGCGAGCAGGAGGTGGAAATCTCCATGCGCATCGAAGAGGCCGAACTCAATGTGCAGAAGCACGTGAATCATTTCGGTTTCATCCCGCGCGCCTTTCTCGAACTCGGACAGAAACTCATGGACGGTCGCGAACGTTTCGACCGCGTGATACTCGACAAGAAAATCGAGAGCCGTGACAAATACATGAAAGGGCTCCCGCGCCTGATGAAACAGCTCGAAGACTCAACAAATGACGCTACGAAGGCGTATAAAAACTTCCTCTCACACGGCGGCACTAATAAAGACGGCAAGAGCTATCTCGACTTCGTCAAGGCGCACAACAACGTCCAGAAACACTTCCCGAAGTTCTTCTTTAAACAGAAAGTCACCGAGGATTTCGTAACGCTGTGCGAAAACGAGCACCGGATGATCACCAATCTCCAGCACGAGTTGCACAAGCCGAAGCGCGACCAATCCCGCGCCATCGGCGGAGCCAAGGTGGACTACGCCGCCAAGCTCAAAGAAATCCAAACGCGCGTCTGGATGAGCACGGAGGATTTCCTCAAAGAGTATCAGGAACTGCGCAAATGGCTCCGCAAGGCGCTGCGCGCAAAGACAGAGATGGTCGAGGCCAACCTCCGTCTCGTGATTTCCATCGCTAAAAAATACACGAACCGCGGCCTTTCATTCCTCGACCTCATCCAAGAGGGCAACATGGGGTTGATGAAAGCCGTCGAGAAGTTCGAGTATCGCCGCGGCTACAAATTTTCCACCTACGCCACGTGGTGGATTCGCCAGGCCATCACCCGCTCCATCGCCGACCAAGCCCGCACCATCCGCATCCCGGTGCACATGATCGAGACGATCAACAAGCTCATGCGCGTGCAGAAACAGCTCGTGCAGGACTACGGCCGCGAACCCACCCCGGAGGAAGTCGCCGAGGAAATCAACCTCCCCGTCGAGCGCGTCCGTGCCGTCTTGAAAATGGCGCAGCAGCCCATTTCGCTCCAATCGCCCGTGGGCGACAGCGACGACACCAGCTTTGGCGACTTCATCCCCGACCAAACGGCTGAAGACCCTGCGGATGTCACTGCTATTTCGCTGCTCAAGGACAAAATCAAAGACGTGCTCACCTCGCTCACCGAGCGCGAGCGGCAGGTGCTTGAACAGCGCTTCGGTCTCGTGGACGGCTACAGCCGCACACTCGAAGAAGTGGGCCGCCAGTTTAAAGTAACCCGCGAGCGTATCCGCCAAATCGAGGCCAAAGCCCTTCGTAAAATGCGTCACCCCACGCGCATCCGCCAACTCGAAGGCTTCCTCGAAGCAACGGACATGAAGCTGACTTAGCGCCTTGTCCAAGGCCGATCTGGCTGGGTCTTTATTTACGACATAAACTCTAGCGGTGGCAGAAATTTTTCTGCAACTTCCGTCGAGAACCGCTGTTTTTTGTCACAGCCATGAACCACGACGAACAAGACGAGCTTTGGGAATTGCTCGGCAAAGCACGGGAGCCGAAAGCCGCTCCGTTTTTTGCCAGCAAAGTCCTGCGCGCGATCCGGGAGGAGCCGGAGCCCGTCGGATTGCTCGCATGGCTCCGTAGGAAATGGATCATCCCTGCAACTGCTGTTGCCTGTGCGCTTACTGTCGCTTTCGTCGCTATGCGCCCGGTCACGACAAGCAATCAGCAAGCCGCTGCGGACCCGCTTTCCGAACTGGCTGCATACGTTGAAAAATCCGAGGACTCCGCCGAGTCGCTCGCCGCACTCCTCGCATCCGAGGACCACTCCATATGGCTGCAAGCCGATCCTTCTTCGCTCTACTAATCGCCAGCACGCTCGGCGCCCCGGCTTTCGCACAGGAGCCGCCACCGCCGCCGGAAGGACAGCGACCTGAACCGCCAAAGGAAGATCAGCGTCCAAATTTTCCACGACGCCCATTTTTCGGGCACGGCCCGGAGGGTAAGGGCGGGCCCGATTGGAAAGGAAGCCCCGGCAACCCCGGAGGGCAGCAACCGGGGCCAGATGGTGCCGTGATGCGCGATCGTGCGATGCGCGAAATCCAGAAACTCACGCCCGAACAACGCAGCGAAGTCTGGCGCTGCGTCTGGGCTGTGCTGAACCTCCCGGCAGAGAAACGCCAACAACTCCTGGGACAGGACGATGACCGCCGGAAAAAGATGCGCGAGCAAATCGAGCAGGCGCTCAAGGACAACAGCATCGAAATCAACGACGAAAACAAACGGCGCTTTTTTCACCGTTACTTTGAGGAGCGCCGGGCGATTGAGGAAGAACTTCGCAAGGAGGAAAGCGAGCGTCGTCAGACATTGATGCGCGAACTGGGCGAGAAATTAAAAAAGGAATTCAGCGCAGAGCCCGCAACTCCGCCAGCTCCCGACAAAGCGGAGAGCAAGTAACGGCTCAGCCCCGCTTTTCGCCCGAAGGCGGCTGCTCGTTTTCCTTCGCGGTGTTTGTGAATCGCCGCGCCAGTTCGCCGAGACGCTGTCCGGCGATTTCTCCGAGGAAAGGTTTCGCAATTCCCGCCGCGAACTTCGCCGCACTCCAAACGGCACCCAGCTTTCCCGCCATGCCGAGCTTTTGCCCCGTGCTGCGCTCGACGAAGACCGTCTTTTTGCGCGCTGGCAGTTTGCTCAGCAGCAGCCCAATCAAAGTTGCTCCACCGAGCCATGCCGGACGGTGTTTTTCAAAACTCTCCTTAGCCCGCGCAGGAACATCGAGCTTCTGCCGGAGCAATTCGCCAGCGTCCTGCAACGCACGACCAGTCCGTGCAAGTCGCTCACGTGCGGCGGCAAGCTGGGCGATTAATTCTGCTTTGTCTGATTCTCCAGCCATTGTTGATCCTTTTTCAGTTCCTCCGTGGTGAGCGGGAAAAGTGGTGTGTTGATTTTCGATTTCAACGCGACTCCCAGCACAAGCGCAGCGACGAAATGCGCACCCGCCATCGCGAGCGAAGCCCAGAGCCACGCGCTTTCTCCACCGAAAATCTTCGCGATGACAAACACTGCGCCGAGACAAAGAAACAACCACGCGAACACCGCAAAAATGAGCGCCACTGCGAGCAGGAGCAAAAGCTTCAGCAAATGGCCGGTCGCCTCCCTGCCTTCGAGCGAGATGAGCTTCAGACGCGCAGCCGCGTATTGCGCGCACGCGGCTAGAAAAGCGCGCACCTGGAAAACCACGCCGGCATTTTCCCCCGCAGGCGATGGTTCGTTTGCAGGCATCAGCGACGAAGCACGAGGCCGATGATGAAGCCAACGCCCAGCGCGGCCATGACGCTCTTGGTGGGATTTTCGCGCACGTAGGCTTCCACTTCTTTGTGGATGCCACTCGCCTTGTCCTTCCACTCCCCGGCAAATGATCCTGCGCGTTCCTTCAGTTCGCGTGCGACCTCCGCAGCGGCGTCCCGCATTTCTGCGGCAGCAGCGCGGGCGTGAGCCTTGGAGGTTTCGAGATGATCCTGATTGCCGTTGGGTTGTGTGGTGTCGCTCATTGTTCGCGGAATGTGATACGTGCTTTGCTTAAATCGTAAGGTGACATTTCAAGTTTCACCTTATCGCCGGGCACGATGCGGATGAAATTCTTCCGCATCTTCCCCGAGATATGTGCTAGTAATACGTGTCCGTTGGCAAGTTGCACGCGGAACATTGTCCCCGGCAGCACATCTTTCACGATTCCCGTGGTTTCGATGGAGTCTTTATTGGCCATGCAGTGCTAGAAATTGCCCTTTTCGCGCGAAAAAGCAATCCAACAGTGTTTATGTCCGTCACACGACTAAGTCGTGTGACGACTCTATTGCTTAGCAAAAAATGTGTGATGGTAATGACTATCTTCAAAGCCGAACCCCTTTACGAACGCGTGCGGTTCCAGAGCGCGCGACTTCAAATCCGCTTTGAACAAATAACGCATTAACCACTAAACAACCATCGCCCAATTGAGTGTCCTACTAAACGAGGCAGAATCAATACGCTCTTGCGTATAAAAATTCCCAGGCCAGCCGATAATGACTCAGCCTCAAGCATACCATCTGCTATTATCAGTTTTATGTCCGCAAATAGCCCTGACCTCGATCCTTCAAAGGCAGCAGAACTCGACATTAAGAGCATTCTTTTACTCGATGATGATGTGGCGCTTGCTGATACGCTGAAGCAATTGCTTGAGTCGCGCAATTACGTGGTGACTACTGCGAAAAATGGCGTGGAAGGACTGAGGGAAGTGATGGAGATGGATTTCGATGTCATCGTTTGCGATCTGCTGATGCCTACGATGCCGGGCGATATGTTTTACCTCGCGGTGCAAAAGGTGAAGCCGCATCTCTGCAAGCGGTTCCTCTTTGTGACAGGACACAGTCAGGATGAGCGGTTGATTGACTTCCTTCGCAAGACTGATGGCCTCGCTGTCTTCAAACCCGTGCCAACGGATGAACTGGTGCAGATGATCTCGCTCGTGCTCAAACGCAACGAGACGAATTAGCAATCACCTCGCGGTAGATTTCATACTGCCGGGTGAAGACGCGCGACCACGCGAACTGCGCGCTGACTTTCTCCCGCGCAGCGGCACCCATCGCTGGTAATTCGCAGGTAAATGCTTTTGTTATCGCATCCGCCAACGCTGCCGGAGTGTGCTCGCCAGCCCAGAATGATTGGTCGTGGCAGACAATCCGATCCATCGCCGTGCCGCGAAAACCTACCACGGGCAGTGCGCACGCCTGCGCTTCGAGCGTTACCAGGCCGAAAGTCTCGCGCACTCCGGGATGAACGAACAAATCTGCGGCGTGGTAGAGCCGCAGCAATTCTGCATGGCCGTTGAGATAGGGCAGCCACGTCACTGCGCCAGTCTCCGCGCGCAATCGCTCGACCGACGCGCGCTGCAATCCCTCACCGGTGATGATAAGATGATACTCGCCGGGCTTTCGTGCGTGGAGCAGCCGAAACGCCTCGCACAATTCACGCGTCCCCTTCTCTGCCGCCAATCGCCCGACGGAGAGCAGCACACGCGCACTCACCGGGATGCTGAGTTGTGCGCGTAGTTCACCATTCGACTGAGTTGCAGGGTGGAAAAGTTCCGTATCCACACCGAGGTCCACGGGCTCCGTATTCATCACACCCCATTCGCGCAGAGTGCTTGCAAGCAGCGGCGACGGCACGAGTGTGCGTGAGTAGCGATTGTAGAGTGCGCGACAGTATTTCGCGGCGAGCATCACCAGCCAGTCGCCCACAGTGCTCGCGAGTTTGTCGCCCAGCGGGCGCAATTCCGACTCCGCGAAATGTGAGTGGTAAAACGCCACTGCCGGGATCCCCAGTCGCTCACACGCACGCGCCGTCCGCCAGCCGACTTGATACGGATCGCCACACTCCACGATGTCCGGTCGCTCTGCAGAAAGAATCCGTTCGATTTCAGCCAGACGCAGCAGCACACGATAGCCGGTCACTTTGGAAATACGCGGACTCGCAATTGTATAAATGCGCGCCGTGTCATCGCCCGACATCCCATCGCACTCGCCGGGAATGATCAGCACATGAGTCCCTCCGACAGCACGAAGATGGCGCACCTTCTCCGAGATATAGCGCCGCACGCCACCGCTCGCGGGCGACCAGAATTGAGTGATATCGCAGACCTTCATCGTCGCGCAAATTGGCGCGCCAGTCTCCATGCAAGCCGCGCCGACTTTTTACAAGCCGCGAGCATCGGAGAAATGAACGCCGAATGTAGTTCCCGCTTGCCGCTCGTGGGCGTTACGGCACAAAGGCGCGCACTTTGACTGAATGAAGACCGTCCTCGAAGTCATCACCGCCACGACTGATTACTTCGCAAAAAACCAAGTGGAGAGCGCGCGACTGAACATCGAACATCTGCTCGCCCACGTGCTCGCGAAAAAGCGGATGGAGTTGTATCTCGAATTCGACCGCAAGCTCACTGAAGGCGAACTCGCACCACTGCGTGAACTTGTGAAACGCCGCGCCGCTGGCGAACCGCTCCAGCACCTGCTCGGAACGGTGGAGTTTCTCAAACACACCCTACGCTGCGACAAGCGCGCCCTCATCCCACGCCCAGAAACAGAGGAACTCTGCGAGCTGCTTTTCGCCGAGGCGAAAGCGGACGGTTGCACATGGAAAAGTGGGCGCATCGTGGATGTCGGCACCGGCAGTGGATGCATCGCACTCGCGCTAGCAGAGGCATTTCCCGATGCGCGCGTGAATGCCGTGGACATCTCGGACGACGCCCTCGCGCTCGCGAAAGAAAACGCAACGAAGCTGGGTCTCGCCGAACGCGTGACTTTTACCAAAAGCGACTTGCTCGCCGATGTGGACGGCCCCTTTGATCTCATCATCGCCAACCTGCCCTACATCCCGAGCGCAGAAATCCCCACGCTCCAGCGCGAAGTCCTCCGCGACCCTCACAACGCACTCGATGGTGGCCCCGATGGACTGGTCTTCGTGCGTCGCCTGATGGAGCAAGCCACTACAAAGCTCAAGCCCGGCGGACGCATCGCCCTCGAACTCGCACTCGATCAGCCCGCGAAACTCGCTACCGAGCTTTCCGGAAAAAATTACCGCGACACGAAAATCGTGAAAGATTACACCCAGCGCGACCGTTTTCTCTGCACTACTCATGGATAAAATACTCGTTCACGGAGGCCACAGCCTCAATGGCAGCGTCCGCATCTCCGGCAGCAAGAACAGCGCGCTGCCCATTCTCGCCGCCACACTTCTCACGCGCGAACCCTGCACCATTTCCAATGTCCCCGACCTGTCGGACATCCACTACATGCTGCAAATCCTCTCGCACCTCGGCGCTCACGTGGAGCGCGCGAGCGGCGTCGTGCGTGTGGAGGCGGACAAAATCAAAACCATCGCACCCTACGAAATCGTGCGAAAACTGCGCGCCCGGGTTTGGGTGCGGGGCCCGCGGCTTGGTCGTTAAAAACAAGCGACCGTCTCCCTGCCCGGCGGCTGCGTCATCGGTGACAGACCGATTGATTTGCACCTCAAAGGATTCGAGGCGCTTGGCGCTGTCAGCCGCATCGAGCACGGAAATGTGAAAGTTTTTGCAGGCACACTGCGCGGCACGACGGTGAACCTCCGTGGTAAACAAGGCCCCACCGTTCTCGGCACTGACAACGTCATCATGGCCGCCGTCCTCGCCGAGGGCACCACAGTCATCGAGAGTGCGGCGGCCGAGCCCGAAGTCGTGGACCTCGCCAATTTCCTCAACAAGATGGGCGCAAAAATCGAAGGCGCTGGCAGCCGCCGCATCGTGATCGAGGGCGTAAAGGAACTTCACGGCGCGGAACACAACGTCATCCCCGACCGCATCGAGGCGGGCACTTTTCTCGTCGCAGGCGCGATGATGGGCGGCGAAGTCACACTGCGTCGCGTCACCCACGAGCATCTCGGCAGCGTCATTGATGCCATTCGCCTCGCGGGCTACGAAGTGGAAACCAGCGCGGGCAGCATTCGCGTGCGCGGCAACGGCGCGCCCAAGCCGCTGCAACTCACCACCGAGCCATATCCCGGTTTTCCCACCGACATGCAGGCGCAAATGTGCGCGCTCCTCGCTCAAACGAACGGCATCAGCGTCATCAGCGAAACCATCTTCCCTCAGCGCTACATGCACGTCAGTGAACTCAAACGCATGGGCGCCGACATCTCGCTCGACGGCCACACAGCGATCATCAAGGGCGTGGAAAAACTCAGCGGCGCGCCCGTCATGGCCAGTGACCTTCGCGCCAGCGCAGCGCTCGTGCTCGCCGGTCTGCGCGCCGAGGGCATCACCGAGGTGAATCGCGTCTACCACATCGATCGGGGCTACGAGTCCATTGACGAAAAACTCAATCAACTCGGTGCGCACATTGAGCGCGTAAAAGCGTAGCCGTCCTTGCGAAAAAGCAGGCGAACTGCTGTGCTCCCCATCCTCACGATGCCCGACACCACCATCCGCACCGAAGCCTTCGCCCGAGCCGGCCTCATCGGCAATCCATCGGACGGCTACTTTGGAAAAACAATCTCCTTCATCGTCCGCAACTTCTCCGCACGCATTGAACTGACCGAGTCGGAGCAAATCGAACTCATCCCGAACGAGCGCGACCACATGATTTTCGACAGCGTGGAGCAGCTCGTCTCCGACGTGGCACTGCACGGCTACTACGGCGGATTGCGCTTACTGAAAGCAACCGTGAACCGTTTTTTCCGCGCCTGCAAAGAGCGCGACGTGAAGCTCCACAAACGCTGCTTCCGGCTCAAATATCACAGCACCATTCCGGGCCGCGTCGGCATGGCCGGCTCGAGCGCAATCATCACCGCCTGCCTTCGTGCGCTGATGAAATTCTACGGTGTGACCGACAAAGAAATCCCGCGCGCAGTGCAGCCGAACATCATCCTCAGCGTGGAAAACGAAGAACTCGGCATCCCCGCCGGCCTGCAAGACCGCGTGATCCAAGTCTATGAAGGCGTCGTCTTCATGGACTTCGACAAAGCGCACATGGAAAAAATCGGACACGGTCGCTACGAGGAAATTGATCCCGCATTACTCCCGCCGCTCTACGTCGCCTACAAAACTCAGCTCGGCGAAGGCACCGAAGTGCCGCACAACGACATCCGTAAACGCTGGAACGCTGGCGATCGCGAAGTGCACGACGCCATGCAGCAATGGGCCTCGCTCGCGCAGCAGGTGCGCGATCTTTTGCTCGCCGGAAAAGGCCACAGCATCGCTCCTCTGCTCGACGCCAACTTCGATCTGCGCCGCAAAATTTACGGCGATAAAATGGGACGGGGCAACGTCGAGATGATCGAGACCGCTCGCAGCCTCGGATGCAGCGCGAAATTCACCGGCAGCGGCGGCGCAATCGTAGGCACTTACGAGGACGAACCGATGTTCGAAGCGCTCGTGGAGAAAATGCGCCCGCTCGGCGTTAGCGTGTGCAAGCCGCAGATTTTGCCACTTTAATCCACGCCCATGAAACCCGTCCGCAAAGCAGTCATCCCCGCCGCAGGCTACGGCACGCGCTTTTTACCAATCAGCAAAGCCGTGCCCAAGGAAATGCTGCCCGTCGTGGACAAACCGGTGATTCAATACGTCGTCGAGGAAGCAGTCGCCAGCGGCATCACCGACGTCCTCATCATCATCGGGCGAAGTAAGCGCGCCATCGAGGAGCACTTCGCGCCGAACCGTGAACTCGAAGACGAACTCGCCGCGAAAAACAAAGCCGAAGCCCTCGCCGCCTGTCAGTCCGTCAGTCGCTTGGCGCGCGTGCATTTCGTCTGGCAGCACGAAATGCGCGGCCTCGGCGACGCCGTCCTCCACGCACGCGACCACGTAGGCAACGAACCGTTCGCGCTGCTCATGGGCGACACCATCGTCGAGCCTGCAAACGGTGCCGCGCCCGTCACACGACAACTCTGCGACGTGTGGGAGAAGCACGGCGGCAGCGCCATCGCCGTCGAGGAAGTCCCGGTGGAGAAAGTCAGCCGCTACGGCATCGTCGGCGGCGACGAAATCGCACCCGGCCTCATCCGCGCCACCAGCCTCGTGGAAAAACCAAAGCCAGCCGACGCCCCATCGCGCCTCGCCATCACCAGCCGCTACGTCCTTTCCCCCGCCATCTTTTCCGCGCTGGAAAAAACCACTCCCGGCAAAAACGGCGAACTCCAGCTCACCGACGCCCTCGCACGCCTCGTGCAAAGCGAACCCGTCTTCGGCTGGCGCTACGGCGGACGCCGCTTCGACATCGGCGACAAACTCGGCTTCGTAAAAACGAACATCGAATTCGCCCTCCGCGACCCCGCCATCGCCGCCGACCTGCGCGACTACCTCCGCACCCTCACGAGCTGACGATCTCCCCCGTAAATTTACAGACCGAGCGCTCCCTGCTCGACACGCGAGCTCTAAGCAGGATCTGGGGACTTTCGCTGGTATCGAACCAAGCGCGAAAATGAAGTCCCCTTTGAAACTACCATTCGGAATCAGCGTCCAACTTTCCCAGCAGGCGCGGTGAATTTTTTCCACGCACGCTGAATTCCCGGCCATGCGAGCCAGATTGCAAATGCAAATACCGCGATGGTGATTCCATTTACTAGCCACGCTGGGATACCCCGCCTACCTTTGCGTATCGGGCGCAGAGGGGAACCACATTCCGGGCAGACGCACGCCGCATCCGCTTCGATCTCCACATCATCGCCGTGATAACCGGTGAGACAGCGAATGTGATTCGTGCATTTGTAAAATGATGAGCGCATCGCGCACGGAAGTAAACAAAGCGCCCGCCGCGACGCAAGCCGATGAAGCATGCGGCAGTGCATCCAAAGATTTGGAAACCTTCTAGCCGTGAGTTTCCTAACTTCATGGTTCTCGAATTTATACACCCCCATATCGCGTGGTCACACAGCGACGACCCAGCTATCGCTATTGCCTAGGAACACGTGTGTGAGACAAATGGATTTGTGGTGCTAAAATACTCGGCAGATGATGCTTTTGTGCTGACTGCTTACCTGACCGACAAACCCAAAAAGAGAACAACTATGGCCGATACCGTAAAAGTCCGCTTCTCCGATGCTGCCGACTGCATGAAGGAAGCAAACCATGACCGTGATGGAGCGTGTAAACAAACGAAGACAGATGATTGGATTCTCGATGATGCAGGTGAACCAGCTCGCAAGCCAAAAGCCGCTGGAGGCCGAACTGCTCCCAGCGTTGAGTTGAGATGTATTTTGTTTAGCTGAATAGGATGAGAATTCATTATTTGGAACACGCGACATTCGAGGGGCCGGGGCGCATTGCGACTTGGGCGGAGGAGCGTGGGCACACGCTCACGCGAACCGCACTGCATGACGGGGAAAAGCCGCCTGCTCTGGATGCGTTTGATTTGCTCGTGATCATGGGCGGGCCGATGAGCATCCATGAACACAGAAATCATCCGTGGCTTCCGAAGGAGAAAATATTTCTCGCAGAGACCATACGAGCGCGAAAGCCGATCCTCGGCATCTGCCTCGGCGCGCAGCTTCTTGCGGATGTGCTGGGCGGGAAAGTGTTTCAGAATCCGGTGAAAGAGATTGGCTGGTTTCCGGTGCGGATGCTGGATCGCAGCGCGCCATTCAGCACATTCCCTGAACGACTGATGGTGATGCACTGGCACGGCGATACATTCACGATTCCCGATGGCGCACGATGCGTTGCGGAGAGCGAGGCGTGTGCGAATCAAGCATTCGTCCTTGGCGACCGCATCGTGGGCCTGCAATTTCACATCGAACTGGAGAAAGTAGGAATCGAGGATCTCGCCGCTGCATCGCTCGATGAAGCGGGCACCTCGCCTTTCATCCAGACGCGCGATCAACTCCTCAATCCGCCGCAGGAAAGCATCGCAGCAGCAGGCGTCGCGCTTTACGCCCTGCTCGACGCGCTCGCAGCGCTGGGCTGATGGGGTCGGCATTGACAAGAACGGAGCGGGCCGCAAATCTCCGCGCCCTTTTTCAATGAGTCTTATCGTCCAGAAATACGGCGGCACGAGCGTCGGGAATCCCGAGCGGATCAAGAACGTCGCGCGCCGAATCATCGCCACGCAGGAGGAGGGCCATCGCGTCGTCGCGGTCGTCTCCGCGATGAGCGGCGTTACGGATTCGCTCATCAAGCTCGCCCGAGAGCGCTCCCCTGCTCCAGAAGAGCGCGAGATGGACGTGCTGCTCGCCACCGGCGAACAGACCACCATCGCGCTCACCGCAATGGCCATCAACGCGATGGGAAAGAAGGCGGTTTCGCTCACCGGCGCGCAGGCGGGCATCGTCACGGACGGCGTGCATACGAAGGCGAAAATCGCCGACCTCACGCCGAAGCAACTCAAGCAATATCTCGACGACGGCTACATCTGCATCGTCGCCGGCTTTCAGGGGCAGACGAAAGATCACCGCATCACCACGCTCGGACGCGGCGGCAGCGACCTCACCGCCATCGCCATCGCAGCAGCGGTGAAAGCCGACCTTTGCCAGATTTTTACTGATGTGGACGGCGTTTATACCTGCGACCCGCGCGTCGTCCCCACCGCGAAGAAACTCGACGAGATCAGTTTCGACGAGATGCTCGAAATGGCTTCGAGCGGCAGTAAGGTCATGCAGTCGCGCTCCGTCGAATTCGCCAAGAAATTCGGCGTCGTTTTTGAAGTCCGCAGTTCATTCAACCAAAACCCAGGCACCATCGTGAAAGAAGAAACCAAAAGCATGGAGGCCGTGGTCGTCCGCGGCGTCAGCATCGAAAAAAACCAGGCCAAAGTCACCGTCTGCCGCGCACCCGACCGGCCCGGCACCGCGGCGCAAGTTTTCAACGCAATCGCAGCGGCGGGCATCAGCATTGATATGATCGTGCAGAACGTCTCGCACGAAGGCACGACCGACATTTCCTTCACGCTCAGCAAAGACGAACTGGCGAAAGTCGAAGCCGCGCTCGCGCCCGTGGTGAAATCCGTCGGTGCCGTGGGCCTCGAAAGCCGCAGCGGAATTGCGAAGTTGAGCGTCATCGGCGTCGGCATGAAGAGCCACAGCGGTGTTGCAGCGAAAATGTTTGAGGCACTGAGCAAGGCGGGCATCAACATCCAGATGATCTCCACCTCCGAAATCAAAACCGCAGTCATCGTGGACGAAGCCAAGATCGCCGAAGGCGCAAATGCAGTGCATGAGGCGTTCGGGCTCGCGAAGTGAGTCATGCCTATCTACGAGTTCATCTGCCCGAAGAACCAGCGCATCTATTCGTTCTTTGCGCGCAGCATTTCCTGCGCGGACAAAGTCCCGAAATGCCCGGACAATCCGAAGTGGAAACTCGAAAGACTGCTGAGTCATTTCGCAGTGACTGGCCGTGCGAAGGAGCCGTCCGCCGCGCCAGCGGGCGGCATGGATGATTCGAAGATGGAAGCCGCGATGGAGGCGATGGAGCGGGAATTCGGAGGCGTGGCCGAGAGTGAAAATCCCGACCCGCGCGCACTCGCCGCGATGATGCGCCGCATGGGCGAACTCACCGGTGAAAAAATGCCACCGCAAATGAACGAAGTCATCGCCCGACTAGAAAAAGGCGAAGACCCAGAAAAACTGGAGGCGGACTACGGCGATGTTTTCGACGCGATGGACTCAGCCCCTGACGAATCCCCGCTCGGTGAAATGAAACGCAGGCTGCGCCGCAAACCGCGCGTCTCCCGCGACCCCGCGCTCTACGAGATGTCCGAATATTTATAGCGAATGGAATCGAGAGCGCCGCTACGAACTGAGTTGCAGCACTCCTCTTTCGTCCTTAGAAGCCGCCGCATGTCAGCCCACCTTCGCATCTTCTTTCAAACACACACATTGCTCCGGCAAACGCTCAAATGGTCAGTGCCCGCGCTGCTCATCGGAGCTGTGCTGCGGCTGATGCTGATGAGCTACTCACCCTACGCATACTGGGGCAGCGACTCGAAGAGCTACTTCAGTTTCGCCAATACGCTGCTTGGCGAAGGCTATATCTCCCTCGATGAGAAGCGCCGCTACCTTTACCCGATTTGCATGGTGCCAGTCACCGCGCTGCCCGGCGCTCCACTAAAATGGCTCGCGTGGCTCCAACACTTAGTCGGCCTCTGCTCATTGCTCCCGCTCGCCTACATCGTGCGGAAAACCATGCACCTTTGGAAATGGTGGATTATTCCCGTCACCATCCTCTACACCGCCATCCCGCTCTTCCTTTGGTATGAACATGAGTTGCTCGGCGAAGTGCTATTCTTCTCCGCGCTCATGTGGACTTTCGCCGGCTGGGTCGCGTGGGTTTCCGAAAAGGACACCGCCCGTTCGCGTCGTCTCTTCTGGTGGTTCTTCACTCCACTTGCCGTTTTTCTTCTCACGAAGCCGTCGGGCCGCTTCCTCGTGCCCGGGATCGTCTGCGGCCTCATCGCCATCCGCGCGTGGCGCGTGCTCGACCGGCGGCGCTGGATCGCACTCGCAGTGCTGGCCGTAATCACACTCACCGTCGGCTCCAAAAAGCAGGGCGCGTGGCTGCTCTACGTCGCCTCCTTTCCTCTCACCCAGTTCGATTCGCCGAAGCACGCCGACTACAAAGCCGAGTTGCGCTCCTACGCGGAACCCTACCTCCACGACCTCGATACCTACTATCTACACGACAAACGCGCCCCCAAAGGACAGTCCACTCCATTCGAACTATTGGGTTCGCCCAGCGAGGAAAACGCACCGCCGCTCTGGGCTGCGCTCGACAAGAATCTCGTAAAAAAGCGCTCTCTTTACATGGATCTCGCCATCGAGGGTATCAAGGCCCGACCACTTGACTTCGCATATCTCGGAGCGCAACGACTCATCGCCTCGGCAAACCTCTCCGAATTCGGTGAAAACCGTTTCTCCTCCGACTACTACCCAAAAAAAATCGAAGCCCTCTACGGAGATGCGAGCAAACTTGTCACCACAGGAAAAAGAACCAGCCTCCCGATGGCGTTCGGGCTGCCAAAAAACTGGCCGCTCCCGTCCTTTGCAGACTTCCGGCAACGCCTAGCGCCATCGCCAGACTGCTGGGCCGAACGCACCATCATTACTTGGGCCAGCGCCTTTCACGCTGTGAGTGATGTCGTTTCCATGCCGCGTGCGACGAAGGGAGCTGATCCTTCTGAACGATCCATCACTCGCGCCCGCCCGACACTGCTTGGCTGCTGGCTGCTCGTAAGTCTCGCACTCACGTTCACACGCTGGCGCACGCTGGGCGTGTGGACAATCGTGACGCTCGGCTATCTGGCCGGAGTTTTCTTCGTATCACTTGTAAGCGCACGCTACTTTGCACCTGCTTGGATTATTTTTCTGCCGATGCTCGTCCTGCCACTGGATATCGCCCTCTCCGCGCTACTGCGCCGTCGCAAAGCATGAACACTCTGCGGCTCTGCTTCTGGGCGTTCGCACTCTTTGTCGCTACTCTAGTCCTGCACACGCGGCACAACACGTTCCCTTTCTACTACCACCCGGACGAGCCCGGAAAAGTCGAGCAAGTGCTGGGGATGCGCCCATGGAATTTCCATCACCCGATGCTCCTCCTTTCGACCACCAAGCTCATCGCATCGAGCGCACGCACGGAACAAACGGTCGTAGAAACCGGGCGCTGGGTTTCAGCCGCATTCACAGCGGGCGCAGTGGTCGCGCTCTCGCTGCTCGGCTACATGTGGCGCGGATGGGTCGTGGCGATTCTCGCAGGCCTCACGCTCATGCTGCATCACCAGCTCTTCGAGCTTTCGCACTACATGAAAGAGGACACTTCGTTACTCTTCGGAATCACTGTCGCGTTCCTAGGTGCATACATTTTTCTGCAAAGGCCCGGCACTGCTGCGGCCATGTTGCTAGGAGCAGGATGCGGCCTTGCGATTTCGGGGAAGTATCTAGGCGTCATCACGCTCGTCATCGCCGTGCCAGTGCTGTGCAGGCGAAGCGTGAAAGGACAGCCGTGGCTGACAGCATTCGTCACGATGCTGCTGGTTTTCGTCGCCGTGAATCTCCCGTTGCTACGCGATCTGAATACTTTCACATCAAGCTTCTCGCGAGAGACGCGCCTAGTCGTCGAGGGACAAGGGGAAATGACCCAGAGCGTGCCTCACTCCCGCTATTGGAGTATTTTCCTCACCAACACCACGCCCGTCATTTGGGTTCTCCTCCTCGTCGTAATGCGGGCTGCGTTCATGCGTCGTCGCGACTGGAGCATGATCCACTGGATCATTCTCCTGTTCCCATTCGTCTTCGCCATCGCGCTCTCGTTTTCCCCCAAGGACAACGACCGTTATTTTCTCCCAGCGACCGCTCTCTTTACACTTCTCGCCGCAGTCGGCGTTGGTGAAATTGCGCGCCATTTCGGCGGACGAGAGCGCATGGTGGAAATCATCGTCGGCTCGCTGCTCATCCTTGCACAGCTACCGAGTTGGACATCGGATCGCGGTGGCCTGATCAAATACTGGCAGGCATTCCAGCGCGACGACACCGGTGAACTCACTGCCTGGCTCAGGGACAACACGAAACCAACCGACATCCTAGCCAAGGACAAAAAAGTTCGCCTGCCGAACATCGAGCGCCACGGCGTCGGGCCCTCAGCCTCGCCGCTGCCAAACCCAATCCTGGAAGAAGACTATGCCGCCGATATCGGCTCCATCCCCGAACTTCGCGCGAAGGGCGTGACTCATGTATTGATTACTGAAAGCACCTATAAAAAGTTCGAGCGCGCTGGCCTCAAACCGAAGCAGGGCGAAGTGACCAAATACGAAAGCCGGAAACTCTTCTACGCCACACTCCGGCGCGATTTTGATCCAGTCCGCGTCTGGCCTCGCAGCACCGTCATCTACCTCCATCCCGGCCTTGAGGTGTATCGCATCGCTCCATAGCGCAGCGGTGAAGATATTCCGCTTCCCCACCGGTGGGCGGGCCTGCTTTGGTGATAGATCATAACTTTCTCGTCGAGATGGCCTCCGACTTCATCCGCATCGTTGGCGCGCGCCAGCACAATTTGAAAAACCTCACGCTGGAAATCCCGCGTGAGAAACTCGTCGTCATCACCGGACTGAGCGGTTCTGGAAAATCCTCGCTGGCCTTCGACACGCTGTATGCAGAGGGGCAGCGGCGCTACGTCGAAAGCCTTTCGGCATACGCGCGACAGTTCCTCGACCAGATGCAAAAGCCGGACGTGGATCACATCGAAGGTCTTTCTCCGGCCATCGCCATCGAACAACGCGGCAGTGGCGGAAACCCGCGTTCGACCATCGCCACGACGACGGAAATTTACGACTACCTCCGTGTGCTCTATGCAGCCATCGGTGTCCCGCACGATCCGAAATCAGGCCGCGTCATCCGCCGCATGACGCCACAGCAAATCGTGGACGCCATCCTCGCGCTTCCTGAGGAGTCGAAGATCGTTCTGCTCGCGCCGATCGTTAGCGGTGAAGCGGGTGAGTTTCGCGACGTCCTTGAGAAATTACGGCGCGAGGGCTTTGTGCGCGTGCGGCTTGATGGCGAAATCGTCGAACTCAGCGGAACAGCGCCCGTGCGCTTGGAGAAAGGAAAAAAACACCGCATCGAAGCCGTCGTAGATCGTCTCGTCATCCGCGACGGCATCCGCCAGCGACTCAGCGACAGCGTGGCCACTGCGCTCAAGTGGGGCGAAGGCAAACTCATCGTGCTCCAGCAATCCGGCGAGGTATGGACCCCCATCAATTACTCCACCCATTTCGCCGACCCCGACTCCGGCTTCACGCTGCCTGCGCTCACGCCGAAACACTTTTCTTTCAACAGCCACCACGGCGCATGTCCTGCGTGTCAGGGCCTCGGCAGCGAACAGTATATTGATGGCGACCTGCTCGTGCCCGATGTCGAATTATCCCTCGCTGATGGAGCCATCGCGCCATGGGCGAAAGCGAACCCGCGCATGAAAGGCTACTACACGGGCTTGCTGGCCTCGCTGTGCAAAGCATTCAAAACAAAGGCCGATGTTCCGTGGTGCGATTTGCCCGAGGCACTTCAGCAAGCTGTGCTGCATGGCACGGGTGAACGCGAAATCGAAATCGCGTGGGGCGAAGGCAGCAAGCGTGAGGCGGTGAAGAAACCCTTCGAGGGAGTCGTCGCGCAAATGCAGCACCTTTACGAAACAACTGACAGCGAACTTTCGCGCCAGCGACTGCGAGCCTACATGGGCCGCCGCACTTGTTCTGTTTGCAATGGAGCACGCCTGCGACCGGAGATTCTCGGCATCACACTCGCAAGTGCGGAGAGCGAGAAGAGCATCCGCGCATTCTGCCAGTTGAGCGTCACGGATGCGCGATGGTTCATTGAACACCTCGTCCTCGGCGAGGAGCAGAAAATCATCGCCGCCGAAGTCGTGCGCGAAGTCCGTGCGCGACTGTCATTCATGGAGGAAGTCGGCCTCGGCTACCTCTCTCTCGACCGAGAAAGCGGCACACTCAGCGGCGGTGAGGCGCAGCGCATCCGCCTCGCAACGCAGATTGGCAGCGGACTCGCGGGCTGTCTCTACGTTCTCGACGAGCCAAGCATCGGCCTGCATCAACGAGATAACGACCGACTCATCACAACGCTCCGCCGCCTGCGCGATCTCGGCAACTCCGTCATCGTCGTCGAGCACGACGAAGACACCATTCGCGCCGCTGATCACGTCCTCGATCTCGGCCCCGGGGCCGGCCATCGCGGCGGACATCTCATCGCACAAGGCACACCAGCCGAAGTGGAGAAGGTGGAGGCCTCCCTCACTGGCCAATACCTCGCAGGCACCACGAAAATTCCCGTCCCAAAGAAACGCGTCGCACCCAAAACAAATCCACAAACCGTAATCCGAAATCCACAATCCCCCGGCTGGCTCACCGTCGTCGGCGCGGAGGAAAATAATCTCACGAACGTCACCGCGCACTTTCCTCTCGGCTGCCTCACGTGCGTCACCGGCGTGAGCGGCAGCGGCAAGTCTACGCTCGTGGACGACATCCTGCGCCGCGCGCTCTTCCGCCATTTCTACCGCAGCAAAGACAAGCCGGGTAAACACCGCGCCATCCTCGGACTCGAACAAATAGACAAGGCCATCGTAATTGATCAGGCGCCCATAGGCCGCACGCCACGAAGCAACCCCGTGACTTACACCGGCGCGTTCGGCGGCATCCGCGATCTTTTTTCCGGCCTGCCAGCATCGCGTGTGCGCGGATACGAAAGCGGGCGGTTTTCTTTCAACGTCAAAGGTGGCCGCTGCGAAGCGTGCGAGGGCGACGGCGTGAAGAAAATAGAAATGCACTTCCTCGCCGACGTGTATGTGGAGTGCGAAATCTGTCGGGGCCGTCGCTACAACCGCGAGACTTTGGAAATC
>JBEIQV010000053.1:0-14374 GCA_040376335.1 Verrucomicrobiia bacterium
GTCTGCATCCAGCGCCCCGACTACGGCGGCGGCGAGATTTACTTCGACGGCAAACTCATCCGCAAAGACGGCATCTTCCTCCCAAAACCCCTGCAAGCCCTCAACCCCGACCGGCTGCTGGGGTAGTGTTCGAATGGCATTCGAAATAAGAATTGAGATGCCGGTGACTCCTCCATCAGTAAACCGGCTCGAAAGCAGGAAGCCATGGATGCCCATCGCCGCCGAAAAGATGGCAAACAAGATGAGCACGGCATTTTTGATCCGCGCTACCATTTCCTCTCGTGGCGGAAACTACGCACGCACTCAGCAGGGGGATAGCATTTTCACAGCACTTCCTACCGCACAGACTTGCGGTAAAGCTCCATGCGGCAGGAGAAGCCGCCCATGTCCACCAGCTGACGTGCGGCGATCTTGAGCGATGGCTGTGGGCTTTCCATGTGGAAGGGGTTTGTGAGGACGAGGCGTCCGCCGGGGGCGAGTTCGGCGGCGGCGACAGCGAAGATGTCGTCAAACAAACCGCGTAAATTGCGGATGGGGACGCGGCGTCCGAGGGGCGGATTGGTGATGATGAGGCTGAGGCTGCGGGGCGGGATTTTTGTGATACCGGTGAAATCGCGAAAATCGCAGCACGCGAAACGTGCGGCGACGAGACCGGGACGCGCGGCAGCGAAATTGCGCTCAGCAATCGCAATGGCTTCGGCGCTGAGGTCACTGCCGAAAACACGGCGCACTCCGCCGAGCAGGGTGCGCTCGATGAGTTCGAGACCGGAGCCGCAAAAGGGATCCCACACATTTTCGTTTTCCAGCCGACCGGCGAGACGCGCCATGCACGCGGCCAGCGGCGGATGCGATGCAGCGGCGACGTCGTCGAGGCGCCAGATGTGGCGAGGGTCAGGCGAAATGCGCGGGCGCAATTCCACGGAGTCGCCGTCCGGCGTGGGATGGATGTCTATGGCCCACGGAGCTTCGCGGGCGTCATTGAGGATTTGAGGACAGAGCGCGTAAGCACGATTAGCGATGTGGCGCACGGCTCCGCGCTGGTGGCCTTTTGCTACGAAATCGAGCCGGTAGCGGATCGCGCCTTCGGTGAGCGCACTGAAAAGCCGCTGTGAAAGCGGAGACGTGATCACTTTCGCCAGCGTCTCGACGGACTCGGCTTCACTCGTCGATTTCACGCAACCCAGCACAAACCCGATAGTGCCGAAGCAACGCAGCGCAAAAACATCGGAGAGCGTGAACGGTGTCTTTGCGGTGATGACGACAAGCCCCGGCTGCACATTCTCCACGCGAAACCTCCCCTGCCCTTCCACCTCGTCGCGCACGATGCCCTCCAGCCCCGCGCGTCCGCGCAAATGAATGCGCAACCCCGCGAAATCCGAAACTGCACGATCCATCACAATGCGGGTCGGCGCCTGACTGCGAGCAACGCTCGCCTTCACCTTTTGCTCCGTCTGCACACTGAGTGCGCCGCTCTTCGCGAGCGTCTCCAGTGTGGCCTTGCCGCCGATCTTATCGAGCGACCTGCCGAGGTATTTCGCCTCGCGCTCATTCGTGCCTTTGCGAAACAGCGCGAGAAGTTCCGCCTCATCGTCCGCACTCGCGCCGAGCTTAGGCAGTTCCGTCATCGCGTAGCGGCGGATTTTTTCCTGCGGGTCCTTCAGCAGTTTGCGCATCCACTGCCGCACCTCCTCACGCTGCTCTGCCGGGCCAGACTCCGTAAAGACCACGCCCACCGCGCGAATCACGCCCACCCTTTCAAATCGCTCCCGCTCCCCTGCCCTTTCAAAGCGCGGCACTTCGCCACTCCAAAGCTCCTTCCACGACAAGGCCCGCAACTGTTTATAAAGCTCCTTGCCGACATTTCCTTTTTTCATGGTTGTCCGAACTTAGAAGATCAAATCAGTAAACTTGAAACATCTATGTTCAAAAAGTGGAGGCGAGGGGAGTTGAACCCCTGTCCTGGCTGACATCCTCACAAGCTTCTACATGCTTAGCACCGTCGTTGCTTTAGCCCCTGCGCCGCGAACGGGCACGCTGCGCAAGGCCGATTGTCCACGGGTTCTCTCATCCGCAGCGGCGGTCAATCCCGCTACGAACCAGCCTCTAGTATTGGCTCCCGGCGTAGAGGCGTCTGCCGGAAACCACTGGTCCGTTGAAGGACTCTCCCGCAGTTTAGGCTGCGAGGGCATACTGAGGCTCGAAAGCGTCAGTTGCATCGACAACATTGCTGTTGGCGTTTGTGTTGTTTGCCCAGAGGATTTAACGCGGCCAACCAGGCTTCCGCGGCATGCGACCAGTGCTTCAATCAGTCAGTCGAAACCAGTGCGCCCCCTTTTTGGGGTGAGGGGAAAGTAACCACCTGCCCCGCTTTAGCAAGGACTCAAAATTTACGCTCACTGCATGTGTGTTTGCTCTGTCATGAAAAGCTCTTTGCCGAAAGCACGGTTTCATCGCATTGTCCCATCTCCAATTTTCACCCATCTCCTAACGATGAAAAAAATACTCCTGCTCATTACATTTTGCGCACTGCCCTTTATGCTGTCCGCACAGACACTGGCCGATTCCCAGCGCAAGGCTGCGACGAAATATCCCGAACTCTCGAAGGCTGGCAGCCCGCTGAATACAAAGTTCCTCGCACTGGTGAACGAGGCAAAGCAGATCAACCCAGCGTCGCTGAATGACCCAAACTGGCCGTTGACTCTCGCCGATCGGGCAGCCGGCATGGCGAGCCAGCATAAGGTGGCTTTGCCAAAAAAAATCCCCGAAATTCAGGCCATGGCTGACAAGGGTTATGCACCTGCCCAAGCCGCTCTTGGTGTGATGCATCGTGACGCTCAGGGTTTTACCAGGGATGATGCCGAGGCTTTGAAGTGGTTTCGCAAGGCGGCGGAACAGGGCGATGTGGATTCGATAACCAATCTGGCTGTGGCGCTGCGCGATGGCGCGGGTGCTGAGCAGGACGTGGATGAGGCCGTGAAGTTGTTCAAAAAAGCGGCTGAAGCGGGGGACGCAAAAGCGCAAATGGCACTCGGTGTGATTTACGAAGAGGGTCGTTTTCAGCCGAGAAATGACGATGAAGCTGTGAAATGGTTTTTCAAAGCAGCGGAACAAGGGGGCACCGAAGCACAACGCAAATATTCAATGATGTGCTTCGCGGGGCGCGGCGTTAAAAAAGACGGTGTCGAAGGTGCAAAGTGGCTGCGCAAAGTGGCGGAAAAGGGCGACATGAAAGCTCAATACGACCTCGGTATCATTTTTCGCGACGGCCAGTTGGTGACGAAAAACGAGACTGAAGCGGCGAAGTGGATCCGGAAAGCTGCGGAACAAGGAGACGCGCAGGCGCAGTATGCCCTCGGGGATATGTATCAAAACGGGATAGGCGTGGCAAAGAGCGAAGTGGATGCCTACATGTGGATACTCATCGCCAGCGGGCAGGGAAATGATGACGCGCAGGGTAATATATCAAGACTTGAAAGACGCGGTATGACGGCTGAGCAGCGCGCAGCAGGCCAGAAAAAGGCGAATGAATTCAAACCGAAGAAAACTGTGGTCCCGCCGGATAGTGTGCCGATGCGCTGACTGCTTTGTTGTCCATCCGCGCGCAAACTGATGACTATTCGATAGTGAGGAAATTTCACCTTGTCGCGGGCAGACGGCGACAACACGCTCCCGAACGTGAAAATACGAACCCGCTTTTTTTTCGTCGTGATATTCGCACTCGCGCTCGCCGCGGTGTCATCGCCCATCAGTCACGCGGAAAGCAAGCCGACGGCGTATTCGGATGCTGAAGCCGCGACGCACAAAGGCGAAGAGGCTGCGGTGACTGGCAAGGTATTCGGCGTCTCCAAGTCTGCGAAGGGAACCACGTTCATCAATTTCGGTGCGCGCTACCCGAATCACACTTTTACAGGCGTCGTTTTCGCGGGCGACACGCAAAAAGTCGGCGACCTTTCCGCGCTCGCAGATCAAACGGTAACAGTCACTGGGCGCATAGAACTTTCGCCCGATGGCAAACCGCAAATCATCATCAAGTCACTCGACCAAATCACCGTCCCAAAGAGCGTAGCGCCACCCACACCGACTCCAGCAACTCCACCGCCTGCATCCCCTATTCCACCCATACCCCCCGCCCCTCCCGTTCCTCTGCCGACAGCGCCACCTGTCGCCACGAATCCAACGCCAGCGCCTCTGCCTACACCGCCGCCAAAAACACCCGACACCAAACGCATCGTTCTCGCCCCCAATTGGACCACGGCTCCGAAATCCGGTGAGATGACGCGCAAAGATCTCGCCACCATTTTCGGCAACCAGATCCATTCCGACAAAAACACCACGGACGAAGCATCCATCGTCATTTACCCCGATGTCCCCTACCTGACTCCGCTCGCCAGCGCGCGCAAGAAACTCAATTTGGAAAATACGAACCCGACACGCGTCAAGATCACCACACCGGGGCTGCCCGCCGATTCACTCGTGGCCAATACTTTCGCCGGAATTTTTGCGGGCGGATTCACGAGCATGACGCTCATCACGGACGGCTCCGAGCAAGTCGTGAGCGTGCTGCTCGTTGACGACAATCCCCGCCAGCGCACCACGGAAGTCACCGAGACCGACGGCTTTCACACTTATAATTTCATCCTCAATCGCGCCAAATCCACCGCACAACTCGTCATCAAACATGAACTCGTCCGCGAAGGCGCGCCCGCTGGAGTCATCGTGGTGAACTCCACACTCATAGACCCGAACGCAGCCGACCCAGCTGCTACACCACGCCCGGCGACTCGGTCCGGCAGCACCTCCACAAAAAAGCCACGCACTGGGAAAGTCATCGAGCAATCACGCTGGTTCGTCCCAAAACCGCTCGCCACCCTGATCCTCCGTGCATCGGGAAATCACTGAAAGCCACTCACCGAAATCTCAGTGAATCAGAGCGTTTCTCTTTAAAGTCACTACCCTGAGCGTTGACGAGTGATTGAAGCATCCACCTCGATAAAGAAACGGTTTTTGGTAAACCGTTCGATGGCTGGCCGCGACGGCTTATTGCGCTGGACCACTTTGCATCCGCGAAATGATCTCGATTAGCGGGAGAGACAATGCGTTGAAAATCACGATGCACTCGACGATGGCGATAAGCGCGAGAGCGCCTAGTAGGTAAATTGAGCGGGCGATGTCGTGTATAAAGAAGGTGCAGGCACAGGCAACTGGGATGCACAGGCTCAATACCACCAACAACGTATGCGCATTCAAGACGAAGGTGGTAAGCACAGGGAGCTTTGCGTAGTCGCCCAGCATATCTTGAAGCATCACTTCAAAGCTTGGGATACTGAGGCTGAGTCGCGCAGTGACGTAGGATATGCCAAAAACTAAACACGCCACTGCAAAGCGTGTTGCGCGTGCGATGCGGTGAAAATCCCCTGCGTTCGCACTGTTGGAGCTAACGTCTTCGCTCATGCTGATTCTTTGGGAGGAGCGATGTTACCCAGACTTGGGGAACTAACTCCCCATCATCTCGGTGAGGAGAGGCGCCATGGCTTCGCCCCAGATCATGTAGCCAGCGCGTGAAGGATGGACGGAATCTTTCAGGACGTTGCCTAGTATTTCTCCATTTTCGTCGAGGAATTTATTACCGAAGTAAAAATAGCGGACCTTTTTCTTGTCGTCCAATTTGGAGATGATGGCGTTCACGGCGGCGGTTTTGCCCTTAATGGTGGCTTCAGGTGACAGCGGAGGCGCACCGGGTGCGAGCGGGGCTTCGCGGGCGGGGAGAAGACCGAGCAGAAGGATCTTACTGGTCGGGAATTTCCCCTGAAGGTTTCTCACCATACTGGTGATGCCTATGGCGGTGTCGGCAGGCGAGATGAAGCCGAGGTTGTTGATGCCGATGAGGAGGACGATGACTTTGGGGTTGTGCCCTTTGAGTTCGCCCTGCTCGATGCGCCAGAGTTGGTGTTGAATTTTGTCGCCGCCGACGCCGAAGTTCACGGCGTTGTATTTGCCGTAGAATTTATTAAAGAGATCGCCTTCCCACCCCTGCGTGATGGAGTCGCCGAAGAAGCAAAGCTGGATGTCTTTCTTGTTCGCCGTGGCCGCCATGTTGCGCCCGTGACTCGGGTGAAACCAACGAACGCCGCCGGGCGATGGCTTGGTGGGGTCTTCGGCGGGGTTGGTGACGGTGAGCTTGGGTGCGGGTGTCGCGAGTTGTGCCTCAGCCTTGGCGATGAAGCCTAGGGCGAGCATGACGGCGATAATGGCGCGGCGGAAGGCGGTTTTCATGGCGGTAATGGTGTTTTATGACTACTTGCCGGCGCGGTTTGGTGTTTCAGCACCTCTGGCGACATTCAAGGCATCACCGAGCGGGTCGTTGTGAGCATCGAAAGCAGTGAGCACAGCTTTTTCCTTGCTGTTGGCGATGACGCGGAGCCTTGCTTTGGATGTGGTGCGTGGGACGATGGCAGCCACGAAGTCGCCACCGATATTCATCCCGTTAAAGCAACTCATCCACTGCGATTTTTTGTCGTCCCAGTATTCGATAATGTAGCGCGAGATGCCGGAGGCCGGATCTTCTTTGAGTTTGAATTCGTTGATGGAAACAGGGCGCCCGAAATCGAGCAGGAATGTAGGACCCGTTGCACCGGCGGCAGCGGGTATCTCGGTCATTTTGGCGGGATGTTTTGGTGAACTGCAGGCAGCGCTGAGATCTTTGACGAAGCAGTCCTTGAAAGTGGAGCGCTTGTCTTTTTCGCGATCCATCACAGCCATGATGCCCTCGCCTTTGGAGAGGTAAAATCGGCATTTGTTCCACGTAGCCTCGGTCCAGTCGGTGGTGTTGATGATCGCTGCGCGGACACGCGGCTGAATCGGGCGCTTGGATTTCGCGTTGATGACGCAGTTTTCCATGATGATTCCCATATTGGGATGCCCATCCGAGGCGTAGCAGCAGAGGAGGAAGCCGGGGCCGTCGGTGTCGTGGAAGTTGCAATTGCGCATGATCATGTCGTTGCAATTACCCTCGAAGTCGAAAGCCTCGCCGTCACCGCTACCAAGGCCGATGTCCACGTAGCCCCACTCGCTGTCCTCGAAAATCCAGTCTTTGCAACGGAAGAACATCGCTCCTGCCACACCGTTGAAGGAGCGGAAGCCGCGACCAACATCGTGCGTGACACAGTTTTTCACGGAGCCTTTGATCACGCCACGGATGCCGAGCTGCCACTGGTAGCCTTCTTCAAAGAGGCAGTTTTCAAAATTCAGGTTGGCAAAGTTGTAAACGAAGGAGGCGTTCTTGTTGAAGTTGTCGGGACTGTTCGTCCAGAAGCCGGATGCGAGTCTGCGGAAGACACAGTTTTTCACCATGATGTCCTGCATGACGATTTTCTTGTCGGTTTCCCACGAGAAGAGGCAGACGCCGAGGCCGATCTTGCGCTTCGGGTAGTCCTCGTAGTGCCCGTAAAGCAGTGAGTCACGGAAGTAGCAGTCTTCAATCCAGAGGTATTTCTGGGTGGGAGCGCCCTTGGCGTATTCGGCATAGATGCCGGTCATGCAGCGGGCGAATTCGATGCCGAGGATCTTGTAGCCGCCTTTGTTATCGAGGCGGATGCCGGTGCGGTCCTGTTTGAAATCCTCGCGATCAATAATCGGTTTGTTGCCCTGCCCGTAGGAACTGATGAGGATCGGCTTCTCGGGTGTGCCACTACCTTTCGGGGTGAGTTCTTCGTTCCATGTGTCGCCCTTTTTGAGAAGGATGCTGTCGCCGGGTTTATATTCGATGGACGATGCCTTGGTGAGCGTCTTCCAAGCGGTGGTGGCGGCGGTGCCGGCGGCGTTGTCGTTGCCGGTGGACTGACTGACGTAATAGGTCGCCGCATTGGCAGCGAATCCGCCACAAAGTAGAGCGGCTGCGAAGAGGAAAAACTTACTGGCTCGGTGTGTTTTCATTTTGATCATTGGTAATTGGTAGAAGGTAGCTGACGGGATTTCGCCTTCGCTCGTTGACCAGTTTCAAGATGGGTGTCAAGCGATTGGGCGACTGGCGCGTTTCCGCGCAGCAACTCCGGCAGTGCGTAAAGAACCAGCGCATAGTTGTTCTCTTTGTAATTATTTTAACGATACCAAAACACACACGCTCGACACGCGGGCTCTCAGTCGTATCGTCCGCGCCCAATTTATGGCCGGCCTTATCATCAGACCACGTTCGCGCATTCTTCACGGCCACGACTGGGTCTATTCCACGGAAGTGCTCAAGTCGTGGGGCAACCCGAAGGATGGCGACGTCATCCCGCTCAAGGACGGGCGCGACCACCTGCTCGGCACGGCAATTTTTAATTCCAAATCACAAATCATCGCCCGCCGCTTTTCGCGCCAGCGACAGGATCTGGATGCGGATTTTTTCCTCCGGCGCATCACGCAGGCGGTTCGCTATCGCGAAAGGCGTGGCGTAGACCCGCGTGTCGCGCGCATCGTGTGGAGCGAAAGTGACGGCATGCCCGGTGTGATCGTGGATCGCTACGGCGACCATCTTGTTTTGCAGACGCTCACGCTGGCGATGGACATGAGGCGCGATTTGATCGTCGCCGCGCTACGCGAAGTGCTGAACCCCGCGAGCATCGTGGAGCGAAACGATGCGCCCATCCGCATCGCCGAGGGCATGGAGCCGCGAGTCGGGATGCTCCACGGTGATGCACCAGCGCCTTTTGTCATCCACGTGGGCGGGCTGGAGTTCGAGGTGGATTTGATGCGTGGACAGAAGACTGGATTTTACCTCGATCAAATCGGTAGCTACGCCGCCGTCGCCGCGCACGCCAAAGGCCGCCGCGTGCTCGATTGCTTTTCCAATCAAGGTGCCTTCGCTCTTTCCTGCGCAAAGGCCGGTGCCACCAGCGTGCAGGCTGTCGAAATCAGCGCCGATGCCTGCGAGCAAATCCGCAAAAACGCAGCACGCAACAACCTCGCAGTGGATGTCGTCGCGGAGAACGTGTTCGATTTCCTCAAGGCCGCCGACTCCTCCAACGCACAGCCGCGCTACGACCTCATCATCCTCGACCCGCCTTCGTTCACAAAGAGTAAGGGTAAGCTCGACGACGCCATGCGCGGCTACAAAGAAATTCACCTCCGCGCGCTCAAGCTCCTCGCGCCCGACGGACTCCTCGCCACGTTCTGCTGTTCGCACCACGTCCGGCGCGAACATTTCCTCGATATGATCAACGAAGCCGCCGTGGACGCGAAACGCACGCTCCGACAGCTCGGGACTTTTTCGCAGACGGCGGATCATCCCATCATCACGACGCTGCCGGAGACCGAGTATCTCAAAGGCTTCCTGCTCGAGCTCGCGCCAGGCCGCTAGTTGCGCGTTTCCTGCTGACACGGAATGTCTGCTGTGCACATTGCCACGAACATGTCCTCCGAGAGAGCGCCGCATATTTCATCATTTCGCCTGCTGCGACTTTTTCTGTGGCTGCACTGGCGCACCTTCCGCGCGAGGGCGGCGAAATCGCGGCGCGATTCGCCCATGCTGGGCTACATTCTCGCGGCGTTCATCATCGGCTATCTTGTGTGTGGCTTCGTCCTGTTTCGTGGCGGGCTGAGTTACATTTATAAATTCCCGCTCATCGGCAGCCTGCTCGCGGAACGCGTGCTCTACCTCATCTTCGGTTTCTTTTTCATGATGCTCGTGGTGTCGAACCTCATCATCGGCTACACGACGCTTTTTAAAAACTCGGAGGCCCAGTGGTTTCTCTCGATGCCTGTGCGACACCGCGATGTGTATCGCTGGAAATTCCTCGAAGCGCTCGTCGTCTCGTCGTGGGCACTCATTTTCCTCAGCGCACCAATGCTCGCCGCCTACGGCGTGGTGAATGCGGTGCCCTGGTATTTTTACATCCAGGTCGCGCTCGGCTACATCCCGTTCGTAATCATCCCCGCCGTGCTCGGCTCGTGGATTATCCTGTTTCTCGTGCGCGTGCTTTCGAGCCGATGGGTGAAAAGAGTGCTCATCGTGGCCGGCATCGCACTGCTCGTGGGAATCGTTCTAAGTGTGAAACCCGTCACCGAAACCGAGGCGAGCGGTGTTTCTGAAGCGATGCTTTTTCCAAAGCTCATGCGCGGCACGCGTCTCGCCACGAATATCTATCTGCCAAGTTCGTGGCTCGCCGAAGCGGTGCGGAAGTGGAGCACAGAGGGTTTTTGGGCGCAGGGAACCTTCTATTTTCTGCTACTCACCAGCTATGCACTGTTCGGGCTGCTGCTGGCCTTCGATGTCGCGGGACGCTTCTACTATGGGAGTTGGAGCGCTGCATTCAGCAAACGCGCAGAGCGCCATCAACGAGACACCGAGGCGAAACGCCAGCGCACCAAACGCCGCTCCGCACTTGGATGGTTGCAGGCAAAGGTGCGCCCGCTTTCACCGAAAATGACCGCACTGGTTTTCAAAGACGTGCGCATTTTCTGGCGCGACCCGGCGCAGTGGACGCAGTTCATGATTTTCTTCGGCCTCTTGTGCATCTACGTGGCGAATCTCCGCAACGTCAGCATCGAGTTCCGTCAGCCGTTTTGGGAAACACTCATCAGCTACCTCAACCTCGCCGCAAGCGCACTCACACTCAGCACGCTCACCACGCGATTCGTGTATCCGATGTTCAGTCTCGAAGGCCGGCGTGTGTGGATTCTCGGCCTTTCGCCCGTTGGATTGTGGCGAGTGGTCGTGCAGAAGTTCTGGCTGAGTTTCATCGTCTCCTCGTCCATCACCATCGTTCTCATCATCGCCTCGGCGCTCACCCTCAATCTGCCGTGGACGCGCGTCGTGTTCTTCGCCGTCGCCATCGGAATGATGAGCGCCTCGCTCAGCGGACTTGCCGTGGGTCTTGGCGCACTGTTCCCGGATTTCAAAGAAGAGAATCCCTCCAAAATCGTATCCAGCTTCGGCGGCACGCTGTGTCTGGTGATTAGTTTCATCTATAACACCGCCGTCGTCACCCTGCTCGCATTGCCCGACATCATGCGCGTCACGAAGCGTCACCTGCCGGTTCCCGACTGGCTCACACCCGCAATTGCGATGCTCGTCAGCGTGGCGATGATCGCAATTCCGATGAAACTTGCACATCGGCGTGTGAAAAATCTGGAAATGTAAACGGGAGATCGGTAAAGGCGGGAGCGTAGCACCGCCGCCATGCCTGAAAGACCGCGCGATCAACTTTTAGATCTTCCCGAAGGAGACCCACTGAGCACCGAACATCTCGACGAAAAAGTCCATCTAGCCGAAGCCCATGAGCAACAGCTCAAGCGTCAGCTTGAAGTCGTCGAGCGGCAGAAACGTGAACTCGAAGAATTGAGCCGCCGGCAGGAAACTCTCAACACGGGCAAGACCGAACTCGTGGACAAACTCACACGCGCACGGGTCATCCTCGAACGCGAAATCCACGACGCCAACAAGCGCGTGGAAATGCTGCAAATCATTGACGGAAATTACGCCCTCCACCTCGACACACTCGACTCGATTAATCCGAAGGCGTGGGACGGCATGGACATCAACAAAGAACTCACCCGCGCACTCGCAGCCGTGGACGACGCACGCTCGGAGTTCACCAAATCCTATCCGCGCATCGCCGCAATGCCCGAACACGACTCCGGCGCGCACGACGGCGGTTACATCGCCGACGGTGGCGCCGGTGATGCCAAGGACTTCATCGGCTGGCTGAAAATCGGCATAGCCTTCTCGCTCCCCCTCATCATTTTCGGACTCATCGCCCTAATCGTCATCGTCAGCCGGATGCCCGGTAAATAGCCCATGCCTCGCCCAACCGACCGCAACAGCAACACACCACTTCACAAAAAAAAGACCGACCTCGAACTCAAAGCTGAAAAGCTCAAAGCCGAGATCAGCCAGACCCGCCAGTTCCTCCAGAAAGCTCCCGAGATGAAAAACGCCGCGCAGAAACGCGAGCAGCAGGAACTCATCAATACCTACCGCCGCCCCACGCGCATCGAAGGCCCCGTGGATTTTCGCTACGACCTCGTAAAATCAAAGCCCAGCAAGCACGTCACCCTGCGCAGCGAACGCAGCAAGGCTCCCTTCCTCACCTTCGCGCTCCTCATCACACTTGGCGTTGTCGCCTACTACACATGGCGAAATCTCTTCCACGCTTGAAAAAATCCGAACTGCGCAGCGGCCCGCTCGCAGTCACCATCGAGTTGGATGACGGCGGCACCCTCCATTCCGTCACGCTGCCCAAGCGAATCCCGGAAGGTCTCGACTCCGCCGCACTCTCCGGCGTTCTCGCGCAGTTGGAAAAATTTCCCATCGCCATGGACGGCGCGCCGTTCGTGAAAAAAGTGCGCCAGCGGATGCGCAAAATCCCGTGGGGCTCCGCGCTCACCTACTCCGAACTCGCCGCCGCCGCCGGCAGCGCGCGCGCAGCACGCGCCGTGGGTCAGGCCTGCGCCACGAACAAACTTCTGCTCATCGTTCCCTGCCATCGCGTCGTCGCGAGCGTGGGGCTCGGTGGCTTCGCCTGCGGACTCCCGTGGAAGACGAAGCTGCTCGAACTGGAGACAGAAAAACGTCCCGCGTAGCAGTTCCCGATTGCACCGCGCCTGCGCGTTTGCACGATGCGCGCTCTTTTCCAATGCTCGAAAAATACATCGTCAAGATTGCCGCCGAACTCGCCATCCAACCCCGTCAGGTCGCAGCCACCGCTGTGCTGTTGGAGGAAGGAGGCACGGTGCCCTTCATCGCCCGCTATCGCAAAGAACGCACCGGCGAACTCGACGAGGTGAAAATCATGGGCATCCGCGATCGGCTGGAGCAGTTGGAGGAACTCGACAAGCGGCGCGACAGCATCGTCGCTTCGCTCAACGAGCGGAAACTGCTCACCGAAGTTCTCGCCGCGAAAATCGCCGCCGCCGAGACGATGAACACGCTCGAAGATATCTACGCGCCTTTCCGCCCGAAGAAGCGCACGCGCGCGACGATGGCGAAGGACAAAGGACTGGAGCCGCTCGCAGAGTTGCTGTGGGCGCAGGACGCCTCGCTCGATGTGCAGACCGCCGCGCGCGAATACGTGGGACGCGAATGGCAGCTCGATGACAAGGCAGGGAAATTCGAGAACCCGGAGGAAGCACTCGCCGGAGCGCGCGACATCATCGCCGAGCGCATCTCGGAAGACGCCACCGCCCGCGCTCGGATGCGTTCGCTTTACATGGAGAAAGGCGTGCTGAAATCGAAGGTGCTCACCGGAAAGGAAGAGGAAGGCGCGAAATTCAAAGACTACTTCGACTGGAACGAACCCGCCGCCGCCGCGCCATCGCACCGCGTGCTCGCGATGCGTCGTGGCGAAGCCGAGGGCTTCCTACTCTGCCGGCTCACGCCCGATGAAAACGAAGCGGTCTCGCTGCTGGAATCCATCTTCGTAAAAGGCAAATCACCCGCTGCGATGCAGGTGCGCGAGGCTGCGCACGACTGCCAGAAACGCCTGCTCGGTTTCGCGATGGAAGGCGAAGCGCGCGTCGCTTTCAAAAAGAAAGCCGACGAGGAAGCCATCCGCGTCTTCGCGCAAAACCTCCGCGAACTGCTACTCGCCGCGCCACTCGGCCAGCGCGCCGTGCTCGCGATTGATCCGGGCTTCCGCACCGGCTGCAAAGTCGTGCTCCTCGACAAACAGGGCAAACTCATCGGCAACGACGTGATCTTCCCCGAGCGCGAAGCGGATATGGCGGGACGCCTGGTGAAAGCGGCGATTCAGAAATTCAACGTCGAAGCCATTGCCATCGGCAACGGCACCGCATCACGCGAAACCGAATCCTTCATCCGCACGCTCAAACTGCCTTCGTCCATCCCCGTCGTGATGGTGAATGAAAGCGGCGCCTCGATTTACTCCGCGAGCGAAGTGGCGCGTGAAGAATTTCCCGACAAGGACATCACCGTGCGTGGCGCGGTCAGCATAGGTCGGCGCTTGATGGACCCGTTGGCCGAGCTGGTGAAACTCGACCCGAAGAGCATCGGCGTCGGCCAGTATCAGCACGACGTGGATCAAAGCGCACTCAAGCGCCAGCTCGATGACGTCGTCGTCTCGTGCGTGAACAACGTCGGCGTCGAACTCAACACCGCCAGCAAAAACCTGCTCGCCTACGTCTCCGGCCTCAACGCGCGCGTCGCCGCCAACATCGTCGCCCACCGCGACGAAAACGGTGCATTCAAGTCGCGCAAAGAATTGCTCAAAGTCACCGGCCTCGGCCCGAAAGCCTATGAGCAGGCCGCCGGCTTCCTCCGCATTCGCGGCGCCGAAGAGTTGCCCCGGCTTGTCGAGGACCACGACTGTGCAGCCGGTGCGGAAGCCCGGATCAATCGCGAGAACGGCGCGCTGGCCGAGCGGAGCGGCGAGCAGGA
>JBEIQV010000354.1:0-2986 GCA_040376335.1 Verrucomicrobiia bacterium
CGACAAGGAGGCGAAGACCGTGACCGTTACGGACAGCGGCATTGGGATGACGCACGAGGAGTTGGTTCAGAACTTGGGCACCATTGCGCACTCGGGGTCGCGGGCATTTTTGCAGCAGCTCCGCGAGAAGAACGAAGCGGGCAAGGTGGATGCGACGCTCATCGGGCAGTTTGGCGTCGGCTTTTACTCGGCGTTCATGGTCGCGGAGAAAGTGGTCGTCTTTTCGCGCAGCCACAAAGCCGGAGAGACCGGGTGGATGTGGACGAGCGACGGGAAGACGGGCTACGAGATCGAGGCGGCGAGTGATTTATCGCGCGGGACGAAGATCGTCGTGCATTTGAAGGAAGCGGAGTTTGCGCAGGAGTGGCGCATCGAGAGCATCATCAAGAAATACTCGAATTTCGTGCCGTTCCCCATCGAGCTGAACGGCAAGGAAGTGAACACCGTCCAGGCGCTTTGGGCGCGCAGCAAGTCCGAGATCAAGGACGCGGAATACGACGAGTTTTACAAATACATCGCGCATGACTCGGAGGCGCCTTTGCAGCGGCTGCACTTCACGGCGGAGGGGCGCTTGAGCGTGCGTGCGCTACTTTTTGTGCCGTCGAAAAGTCGCGAGCTTGCGGCGATGTCGCGCGAAGAGAAGCACGTGGATCTTTACTGCAAGAAGGTGCTCATCCAGCCCGCCTCGCCGAAGCTGGTGCCGGACTGGATGCGCTTTGTCCACGGCGTCGTGGACTGCGAGGACATCCCGCTAAACATCTCGCGCGAGACGATGCAGGACAGCGCGCTCATCGCGAAGCTCCGCGAGATCGTGGCAGGGAAATTTCTCAAGTTCCTCGAAGACGAGGCCGCTGCGGATGCGGAGAAGTTTGCCCGCTTTTTCCGCGAGCACGGTCATTGCCTGAAGGAAGGCGTAACGACCGACTGGCAGCATCGCGATGCGCTGGCGAAACTTCTGCGCTTTGAGTCGTCGGCGACCGAGGCGGGTAAGTTCACGAGTCTGGCCGAATACATTTCGCGGATGCCGTCGGAGCAGACCGAGATTTATTACCTGAGCGCCGGGACGCGCGAGTCGTCGGAGGCATCGCCGTATTTCGAGGTATTCCGCGAGAAGAAGTGGGAGGTGGTTTTCCTCAGTGATGCCCGCGATGAATACGTGCTGGAAAATCTGCGGGAGTTTGATGGCAAGAAGCTGACGCCAGCCGACAAGGCCGACGTGAAGCACGACAAGGATGCCACCGGACTGGATGCGGAAACCGCAGGCAAGCTCGCGACTTTCGTAAAGGAAACGCTCGGCGAACGTGTGGGCGAAGTGCGCGTCTCGCAGCGTCTCATCGGCAGCCCCGCCGTGGCCGTGAGCACGGACACGGAGATGAGCACGAATATGCGCCGCATGATGCACGCTTTGCAACGCGACCAAGGATTGCCGCCAGCGCCGAAGCCCGATCTCGAACTGAACCCGAATCACGCACTGATCGTGGGTTTGGAAAAAACCCGCCACGCAAACAGCGCACTCGCCGCGCAGGTGGCCGAGCAGCTTCTCGATCAATCGCTCGTCACCGCCGGTCTGCTCGACGACCCGCGCGCGATGCTCGGGCGGATGACGGAGCTGCTGGAGAAATTACTGACTAAGCCCGGCACGCCTCAGTGATTGACGGAGGCGACGCAAAAACGTCACATAACCAACCTTCGTTCGCCAACCGGCATCCGAAGCACAAACCAACAACACTATATGAAGATCCAAAACCTGTTCGCTCTCGCAGCCGTGGCCGCCCTCGGCCTTACTGCGTGCGAAGAATCAAAACCCGAAGCGAAACCCGAAACCAAGCCAGAGGCTGCCAAACCAGCCGAAGCCGCTAAGCCCGCTGAAGCTGCAAAACCTGCCGAGGCTCCTAAGCCTGCTCCAGCCGCACCGGCCAAGCCCAAGAAGCCAGAGGTCGCTGAGGATGAAGTGATCAACGCTCCGCCGGATGCCGCCCCAGCTCCTGCGCCGAAGCCCGCTGCTCCTGCACCTGCACCAGCGGCTCCTGAGCCAGCCAAGTAATTTCAGTCTTTCGACAAAAGCCCCGGTCTCGCGAGAGCCCGGGGCTTTTTGTTTATGGCTGGGGCTTTTCTTGAATGATGTCGCCGAGGCGGCGGGCGAGTTCTTCCTGGCCTTGGCGGACGTCGTTGAGGCCTTGGAGCGTGTCGTTCAAGCGGTTGGTGAGGTCGGCGCGTTTTTGTTCCTCGCTCACGACGCGGGCTTGGTAGTGCTCGGGGATGATGGCAATGCCGGAGCCGGTGACGTTGTTCGTGTCGCGTGCTTCGATCCAGTAGTCCACCACGTCGCCTTCGACGAGTGGGGGGATGAGGCGATCCAGCTTCCACTCGAAACGGCGTGTGAGGGATTTTGGTTCTTCGTTATCGAGGTCGAGGGCGATGGTTTTGTGTGGTGAACCTTCGATCCAATTGGTGGCGTAGTGGAGGCGCACGTTGCCTATGCCGAAGTCGTCCTTCGCCTCGAACACGACGAGTAGCGTGGCTTTGGCCGTGACGAGTTCTTCGCGACGCGCGGGCCAGAGCACGCGGACAGTCGGTGGCTGGTCGGGGACGATTTCGATGCGATAGACAGCCATGGCTTTGCTTTCGACGCCCTCGGTATCTACGAGGTGAAAAGTCATCCCGCTCACATCTTTCGCGGGGATTTCCGCGACACCGCTCCACTCCGGCGGCTGAGCGGCGTTGGATTTCAGATCGAATTGTTTCAGCGCGACATTTTTGTCCGCGCCGACGAGTCGGAGCGTGGCGCTTCGCAGCGGTGCGCTTGCTTTCAACCGCACGGAAAGTTTGGAGCCGGCGAGCAGCTTGAGTTCGCCGGGCGAGCGGTATTGCGGTGCGAGCTTGGTGTAGGCGGGCCATTGCTGCTGGCATACGAGGCCGACCACCGTCGGGCGCGGGCGCACGCTGACATGAGCGATGGGCGTCTTGTTGTCGCCGAGTTCGAGCC
>JBEIQV010000098.1:0-10830 GCA_040376335.1 Verrucomicrobiia bacterium
GAGTCTTGTCGACCCTCACCTCGTCGGCGTCCGAGTCACAGGTGAGGGCCAAAACCACCGATGCATCGTATTCAAGTTCCCCGGTTTCCTTGCCGGTCCCCTCGATACCCTCACCCGGCTCGAAGGCTGAAACCGTCACCCCGTCAGACCCGGGCCGCGGCCGCAAGACAAAGCCCCCCAGCTCCGCCCGCAACAGGGCCGGGCAGTTCGCGAACCGCGGGTAGTAGCCGCGCGCCGTCGAGCTGATCGCGAGCACCGCAGCCCCCGGGTAGCCGTCGGCCGGCCGCGACAGGTCGCGCAGCGCGCCCGATGCGCGCAGGATCTCCACCCGGCGGTCGTTCTCGTCGGACCCCAACCGTTGAACGTAGTCCACCACCACGAGCACCGGCCGCCCATGCCGCGCGGCGACCGCCTCGACATAGGCGCGCAGCCCGTCGAGGTTCCGCTCGCGCTTCGGGGGCGCCCACAGGTACAGGCAGGGTCCGGCCAGGTCAGACGCTTGCCGGTCGAGCTCGACCACCGCCTCGGCGAGCTCGTGGTCTGGCACCGCCCCGCGCATGACCGACCGCCACGGCACCCGGCCGGCGGAGCGGACCGCGAGCGCGCGGGCGAGCAGCTCGTCGTCGCCCATCTCGCAGCTCATGTAGAGCACGGGCGCGCCATTCACCGCAGCGGAGATGTCCCCGCCTTCCACAATCACCTCATCCGCGCCCTCTGCTTTCAATTCCTCCGCGACCTCCGCGCGACGCACCACATTCACCGTCCGCCAGCCGAAATGCCGCGCGATGCGAATCACACAACGACCCACTGCCGAGCTGGCGAGATTTTGCACCACCCATTCACCGGGCTCCAGCTTCACAAAGTCGCGCAACATCAACAGCGCCGTCGCCGGATTGATCCGCAGCATCGCCGCCTGCTCGTCGGAAATTCCATCCGGCACCGCGATTAAATCCGCCTCTTTCGCATTGCCCGCCTCGCGCCATGAACCAAAACGATACGGCAACAGCACGCGCTGGCCCGTCTTTTCAATCACACCCACGCCTTCGACTCCGGGCACGCCCGGCAGCGCAGGCCGCACGGGATATTTGCCTTCGAGCACATTGACGTCCGCAGGATGAATCGGCGCGACCAACATGCGCACGCGCACTTCGCCCGGCCCCGGCGGCGCAAGCTCCACACGTTCGAAGCGTGCGACTTTTTCCGCCGCTCCGTGCTCGTGTATGATAATCGCGCTGACTTTTTCCATCGGCCCGATACCCTGCCCGCGATGTCCGAACCTGCCAAGCCCACAACCGCGAGCACGCACAGCTATCTCTCCGGCGCGCGGCTCGCGCTCGCAGGCGTGATGGTGAACGCTTTTCTCGGCATCATCAAAATCCTCGCCGGGCTCCTCGGCAACACCTACGCACTCATCGCTGACGGCGTGGAATCGCTGCTCGATATTTTCGGCTCACTCGCCGTGTGGTTCGGCCTCCGCGTCGCCGCCGCGCCGCCAGACGACGAACATCCCTACGGCCACGGCAAAGCGGAAGTCCTCTCCGCCATTCTCGTCTCATTCACCGTCGTAGCCGCCGCCATTGGCCTCGCCGTGCAGAGCATCCGCGAGATTCGCACACCGCACGGCCTGCCGGCGACATGGACGCTCATCGTGCTCGTCGTTGTCGTGATCGTGAAGGAACTGCTCGCACGCAAAGTCGGGCGCGCAGGTGTGCTAATCGGCTCTACTGCCGTGAAGTCCGATGCATGGCACCATCGCAGCGACGCCATCACCAGCGCGCTCGCATTTGTCGGCATCGTCATCGCACGCATCACAGACTACGCCGCTGCCGACGACTGGGCCGCACTTTTTGCCAGCGGGCTCATCGCGTGGAATGGCGTCCTGCTCCTCCGCCCCGCACTCCACGAGGCGATGGACACCGCGCCCTCCAAAACCCTCGAAGAGCAAATCCGCACCATCGCCACAAAAGTCCCCGGCGTCACCGCCCTCGATCAATGCCGCATCCGAAAAATGGGCCTCGATTTCTACGTGGACCTCCACGTCGGCGTGGAAGCCACCCTCACCGTCCGCGAAGGCCACCGCATCGCCCACGCCGTCCGCAAAGCCGTCCGCGAAGCCCACCCACCCATCGCCGACGTCCTCATCCACATCGAGCCCGACGACGAACTCGACGATGATGATGAATAGGCCTGGCGCTGAGCCCATTTTTTTCCTTTCTAGCAGGCGCAGTTCCTGTTCTCTCGCGGCCCTCACATGAAGAAAGCACTCATCACCGGCATCACGGGGCAGGACGGCAGTTATCTCGCCGACCTCTTGCTCGAAAAAGGTTACGAGGTCCACGGTATCATCCGCCGCGCGTCCACGTTCAACACTTCGCGCATCGACCACCTCTATCAGGACCCGCATGTGAACGGGGTGCGTCTTTTCCTGCACTACGGCGACTTGAGCGATTCGCTGAACCTCACGCGGCTCATTGACCGCATCCAGCCGGAGGAAATCTATCACCTCGGCGCGCAGAGCCACGTGCGCGTGAGCTACGACATCCCGGAATACACGGGCGACGTCGTGGCGCTGGGGACGATCCGCATTCTCGAAGCAATCCGCGAGGCGAAGGTGAAGGCGCGTTTTTACCAGGCATCGAGCAGCGAGATGTATGGAAAGGTGCAGGCCGTGCCGCAGACGGAGACGACGCCGTTCTGGCCGCGCAGCCCGTATGCGGTGGCGAAGGTGTATGCGTATTGGGCGACGGTGAACTACCGCGAGAGCTACGGGATGCACGCGACGAACGGGATTCTTTTCAACCACGAAAGCCCGAGGCGCGGTGAGACGTTTGTGACGCGCAAAATCACGCGGGCCGTGGCGCGCATCAAACTCGGCCTGCAAAAAGAACTCTACCTCGGCAATCTCGACGCAAAGCGCGACTGGGGTTACGCGAAAGAATACGTCGAAGGTATGTGGCGGATGCTCCAGCAGCCCGAGGGCGACGACTACGTGCTCGCGACAAACGAGACGCACAGCGTGCGGGAATTTTGTGAAGTGGCCTTCGCCCACGTGGGGCTGAACTGGCAGGACTTCGTGAAATACGACGCGCGCTACGAGCGCCCGGCGGAGGTGGATTTGCTCATCGGCGATGCGACAAAAGCGAAGACGAAACTCGGCTGGGTGCCGCAGACGACATTCGAGGGTCTCACCAAGCTGATGGTGGACGCGGATCTCGAAGCGGTGAAGCGGTCGTAAGTGCGCGTCAGTTTCTGACGCAGCGTAACGAGGAAGCGACTACTTCCCTTTCCCCTGCGGCTCCATGCGGAAGATGGTCTCGCCGGGTTTCATGTAGCCGGGGGCGAGATTGTCGCGGATGAAGAGGCTCAAATACTCCGGGTCGTTGCGTTCGAGCAGGCGGACTTCGCTGGTGAGGCGGGCGTGTTGCATCCGCGCCTTGTCAATTTTCTCCTCAAGCTGTGCCGCGTGCGCGTCTTGGGCATCCTTCTCTTTCACGACGGGAATCCTGCTATAGACGAGCGGGACGCCGACGATGACGACGATGATCAAGCACAGCCATTGGTTGATTTTGGACCAAATGCTTGCGCGCTTTCTGTAACCAAACTCGGAGGAAGCGTCCGCTTTCACTAGGCGCGCATCTTGCCGCCATAAACGGCTTTGTCACCCAAATTCTCTTCGATGCGCAGCAATTGATTGTATTTCGCGACGCGGTCGGTGCGCGACATCGAGCCGGTTTTGATCTGGCCCGCGTTGGTCGCGACGGCGATGTCGGCGATGGTCGTGTCCTCGCTCTCGCCGGAGCGGTGGCTGATGACGGCGGTGTAACCGTTCTCCTTCGCAAGCTCGATGGCGTCGAACGTTTCGGTGAGCGTTCCGATTTGATTCACTTTCACGAGAATGGAGTTCGCGGTGCCGGTCTCGATGCCCTTGCGGAGGAAGTCCACGTTCGTGACAAAGAGATCGTCGCCGACGAGCTGCACTGTGTCGCCGAGCGCCTCGGTGAGAAGTTTCCAGCCGGCCCAGTCGTTTTCGGCGCAGCCGTCCTCGATGCTGATGATGGGAAATTTCGCGCAGAGCTTTTTGTAAAACGCCACGAGTTGCGCGGCGCTGAATTTCTCACCGCTGCTCTTTTTGAAAACGTATTGGTTCTTTGCCTTGTCGAAAAACTCCGAGCTGGCGACGTCGAGCGCGATGAAGACGTCCTTGCCAAATTTGTAGCCGGCTTTCTTCACAGCGGCGGCGATGGTTTCCAGCGCGTCGTCGGCGCTGGCGAGGTTCGGCGCGAAGCCGCCTTCGTCACCCACGGCGGTGCTGAGGCCGCGGCCCTTGAGCACGCTCTTGAGCGAGTGGAAAATCTCCGCGCCGCAACGCAGTGCCTCGCTGAAATTCTTCGCGCCCTTTGGCATGATCATGAATTCCTGGAAATCAATCGGTGCATCGCTGTGCGCGCCGCCGTTGATGATGTTCATCATCGGAACGGGCAGCACTTTTGCGTTGGGTCCGCCGAGGTATTTGTAAAGCGGCTGGCCGAGCTGCGCGCTCGCGGCGTGCGCGTTTGCCATCGAGACGGCGAGGATCGCGTTCGCGCCGAGCTTGGCTTTGTTCGCGGTGCCGTCGAGTTCGAGCATCACGCCGTCCACGTCAATCTGGTCGCACGCATCCATGCCCGTGATTTCGTCAGCGATGATTTTATTCACGTTCCCCACGGCCTTGGTCACGCCTTTGCCGAGGTAACGATCCTTCACCCCGTCGCGCAATTCCCACGCTTCGTGTTCGCCGGTGCTCGCACCGCTCGGGACGATGGCGCGACCGATGGCGCCTCCGGTGAGATGCACTTCGGCTTCGACGGTTGGGTTGCCGCGACTGTCAATGACTTGGCGGGCGTGGACTGCGGTGATGGTGGTGAGTGACATGATTTTTAAAAATGCTGGTTGCGCGAAAAAATGGAGCGCGGGAGATAGAAGCCCCCACGCCCCTTGGCAAACCAAAACGCCAAAGACGTGGGGAATCTCCTGCGACATTCCTGCCTGTCCCGACTTTCCGCACAGCCCGCGTTGTGCGGGTATGGTTTTTTTAAGTTCCCGTGGAAAGTCGTGTGCGGGCTTGAAGCATTTCCGTCCGTATGTAGAAATCGTCAAACCCATGGCCCGCCGACGCAAGAACGACAGTCCTCTCGAAGACCTCTACAAAGTTTTTATGCGAGTGCCCGCATGGCTATGCGTGCCGGTGGCCTTATGTGCCTACCTCATCATTCCATTGTTTTTTAATGGGACGTTTGAACAGATAGGAAAACCCTTCGGCAAGTTTGCTGCATTGCTGATAATTGGTGCAGGTATCATAGCAGCCATCAGTAAAGTAAAAAGACGTCAGGTTTTCGACCAGCAAACCAGCATTGAATCCATCCGCGCCCTCAGTTGGCAGGATTTTGAATTACTGATTGCAGAGGCTTTCCGACGTCAGGGCTATCAAGTCAACGAAAACGGCGGTGGAGGAGCAGACGGAGGCATTGATCTATACATTTATCGAGACGGTGAGCGTGTGCTGGTTCAATGCAAGCGCTGGAAAGTTTACAAGGTGGGCGTGGACAAAGTCCGAGAGCTATATGGCGTAATGACAGCCGAAGGAGCCAACCGCGCTATATTGGTCACCAGCGGTGTATATACTGATGAGGCTAAAAAATTCGCGTCCGGCAAACCTTTGGAGCTGATTGATGGCAGTCAGCTTAGCCAGATGATTCCTTCAAACGTGAACGAAAGCAGTGAGCAGACTTTGCAATGCGAAATAGGCACACAAGCCACGGAACCCTGTCCGCTGTGCGGAAGTGAGATGGCTCTGAAAACAGCAAGGCAGGGCCGTCACGCGGGTTCGCAGTTTTGGGGATGCACGATGTTCGGCAAAACCCGATGCAAGGGGATGAGGCCCTTTGCTGGATAAGTTGAAAAAAATGACCGGGCGCGCCGTAGGGCTGACTGGGTATTGTTCCACTGCCGCCCGTTGACTCGCTGCAGAAAGTCGGGCATCTTTTCCTGCATGAGCACGATCACCATTCCGCTAACGGAGGAAGACCTGTCTTTCCTCCGAACCTATTCGGAGGCGCAGGGGACATCTGTGGAGGCGTTCCTCGCGCAGCAGGCGCATAATTTACGTGAGCAAATGCAGAGGCCGCTGCACGGGGCAGTGGCGGCGGCGAGCGGGATCATTGCGCCGGAAATCGCAGGCAGGGAGGCGCACCGTGAACATCTCGAAAAGAAGCAGGCGTGACGGTCACGGTGGACATCAATGTGCTGCTGGATGTTTTCCAAAAGCGTGAGCCGCACTACCTCGCATCCGCGCAAGTAGTGAGCATGGTGGCAGAGGGGACGCTGGTCGGGGTGTGCCCTGCGCATGGGCTGACGACGCTCTACTATCTCGTGCGCAAACACGGCACGAGGCCGGGTGCCGATGCCGCGATGGATCGGGTGCTGGGTCATTTCCAAATCGGCAACCTCGATGCTGCGGGCTGGCAGGAGGCAAGGAGGTTTTCGCTACCGGATTTTGAAGATGCTGCGGTGGCGGCTGTGGCCAAAGCGACAGCATCGGCTTTCATCATTACGCGGAATGTCGGAGACTTTGCGTGGTCGCCAGTGCCAGCGATCACGCCCACAGATTTCCTCAGCCAGTTTGCGCTCTGAAAGTGCATTGCGCCGCAGGGGTGCCGGGGGCTGATTCTTTCCACCTTCCCGTGAACGGGGTGGGTGCTTCTCACAGGCCGTATTCTGTGCGATGGGTGAGGATGTGTTGGGCGAGGATTTCGGCTGTCAGGCGATGGCCTTCGGGCGTCCAGTGGGAGTCTTTTTTCCAGTAGAGTCGTTTTTGGGATGGTTCCAATTTCGCGGCTTGTTTGCGAAAGGTCGCGATGGTCGGGATGAACTTCATTTCGTGGCGCTGGCTCATCACGCGGAGGTTGTGCTCGATGGCGCTGTCGGGGGCTTTCGCGCTGTAAACGTCTTCCTTCTGCGGAATGCTGTAGAGGAGAAACTTCGCACCGGCATCTGCGGCTTCTTTTTGGATTTGTGCCATGAGGGCTTCGGTCATGTTCCATTCGTCCTGCCGTCCGCGATAGCCAGTGTCGCCCGCTGATTTATCATCCGGCGCGCTTTCCAGCGCCTGCTCAATCGGGCCTCCGGCGGTGGCATTCTTTGAACGACGACTGAGCACATATTTAGTGAGCCGGTAGAGATACCATGTGTCGGGTTTGAACAGGCTGAACGGCTTTTTGTAATGGTGCTCTTTTTTCGCCGTGTCTTTTTCCGCTTCCTCGGCGCGGTCCCATGTCTTCTGCGGTGTGGATTTGAGCGAGAGCTTTCCGTCTTCCAATGCGAAGAGCGGTTTTTGTCCGCGTCCCATCGTGTAATAGACGGATTTGACGTTCATGGGGGCGTCGTTTTCGCAATACAGCACGATGACGAGATCGGGCTCATACTTCACGCCCTCGGTGCGGAGGAAAAGAAGCTCCTGATCGGTGCTGTATCCGCCGGTGCCCGCGTTAATCACCTGCACGTGCTTGTTGAGTTCCGTGTTGAGTTTCTGTTTCAGCAGTTCCGAGCACAGTTCCTCGAACTCCACGGTGTAGCCTTCGGCGAATGAATCGCCGAGAACGAGGATGCGAAATTCTCCCGCAGGTTTTTTGTAGGGATACTCGGGACCGCGCAGCCCCTTGGAATTGAACCGCTCGACGATGGTGTATTCATCCTGCACGTGGGTGCCGTGGAAGTTGGGGATTTTCCGCCAGCCCAGCAGCGGATCGAATTCGGTGAAGAGCTTCGTCGTGAAAATGGGGATTCCAAATTCCGGATAAATCAGCCGGACGATGCCTTCCGCCAGCCCAAGGGCGAATGCGGTCGCGATGAGCATCACGAGCAAATTCACGAGCAATCGGACCGGACGACCGAGAGTCTTGCCCGAAGGAGAAACGTTCGCTTTGGAGGGTTTCGGAGTGTCGTCCATCCGGCTGTCTAGCTAGAGCCAGCTTTTGATTTTCTCCGCGTCCTTGAGCGGGCCGACGACGGCGATACCGAGCCTGCCGCGCTGCACGCACGCGCGGGCGACGCTCTGCACGTCGGCGGGCGTGACAGCGAGGATGCTGCGCTCGATTTCCGCAGGGCAAAGCACTTTGCCGAAACCGAGCAGGCTTTCGCCCATCCACATGATTTGGTTGCTGGTGCTTTCGAGGCCCATGAGCGTCTGGCCGATGGTGTAGTCCTGCGCCATTTTCAACTCGGCGCGCGTGGGGCCGCGGCTGGAGAGTGCGTCGAGTTCGCGCATGATGAGGCGGACGGCGCGTTCGAGTTTCGCGGGGTCGAGGCCGGCGGCGATGTGCAGCGCGCCGGTGTCTTCGAGCGTCACCATGCCGCTGGTGACGGAGTAGCAATAACCGAGGCGCTCGCGGAGTTTTTGGAAAAGGCGCGAGCTCATGTTTTCGCCGAGGATGACGCTCAGCAGCTTCAACGCGAACCGCCGCTCGTCGCTGCGTCCCCAAGCATGGAAGCCCATCGCGAGGTGCGTCTGCTCGGTGTCGTGCGTGTGCAGCGAGACGCTCGGCCTGCCGGGCACGCGCGGGCTGCGCACGAAACGTGGACGCCGCCCACGAGGGAGACGTGACAGCCACGGAGTCACCTCGGCGAGCACTTCGGCATGTGAAAAGCGACCGGCGACGGTGACGACGGTGTTCGCGCCGCAGTAATGCTCGCGGTGAAACGCGGTGATGCGCGGGCGTTTCAAATGCGAGACTGTCTCGACCGTGCCGGTGAGCGGACGCCCGAGCGGGTGTTTTTTCCAAAGCGTGGCGGTGAGCAACTCCTGCACGTGCTGCGCGGGCTGGTCGCGATACATCATGATTTCCTCGCGGATGACCTCGCGCTCGCGCTCGATCTCGGCGGCGGGGAAAGTGGAGCCGCGATACATGTCGCCGAGCACATCGCACAGCCGCGCGAAATGCGGCGCACCAGCCTTCGCGTAATAGCAGGTGTGATCCTCGGTGGTGAAGGCATTCAGATAACCGCCGACGCCCTCGACCGCTGCGGTGATCTGTTTCGCGTTGCGGCGCTTCGTTCCTTTGAAAAGCAAGTGCTCAAGGAAGTGCGACACGCCGGTTTCCTTTTCGTGCTCATGCCGTCCGCCAACTCCCGTCCACACTCCCACGCTCACACTGCGCATATGAGGCATCTGCACGGTGGCGACGTTGGCCCCATTGGGCAGGCGGGTGACTTTATATGGCAATTCCATCAGTGGGCTGTGAGGCGAGCGTGTGAAGATGCTCACATCTCGCAATAGCGCAAGCCAGACGCGGGCCATTTCTTATTGGAAATCAGCCTCGCTCTGTCTGGAGGGGGAATTATTGCACGACTTCCTCAGGCGGGCGCTTCACTGGGCGGGCGCGTGGCGGTGGGTCGTCTTCCATTTCCTCATCGTCTTCGTCCACGGGCTTTTTCTTGCGCAGTCCGCCTTTCTTTTCCTTGGGTTCCTTTTTGAGGATTTGCTTGAGCACGCGACCGACGATGGGCGCGGCGTTGGTGCCACCGTGGACATCGTCGTTGCCGGCGGCTCCTTCGTAGAGGGCGGTGAATGCAAACTGTGGTTTGTCCGCAGGCGCGTAGCCGGTGAACCATGCGGCGACTTTTTCGTTTTTCCCGGCGCCCCACTGCGCGGTGCCGGTTTTTCCAGCGACTTTGAAACCCGGTGCTTGCGCCTGATGCGCGGTGCCGTTCCCGCTATTCACGACGCCGAGCAGACCCTCGCGCATCGCTTTCATCGTGGTCTTATCAATCTCGATCTGGTCGCGAACGCGCGGTTCGTAGCCAAAGGTGACTTTGCTATCCGGCCCCTGCAATTGCAGGACGAGGCGCGTCTGATAAACAGTGCCGCCGTTCGCAACCGCCGCGACCGCGCCGGTGAGCTGGAGCGGCGTGACGAGTGTGTCGCCCTGGCCGATGCTCAAGTTCGCGATGTCGCCGGGCATGATGCGACGCTTGTGTCGCTTCATCATGTATTCATTCGTGATGATATTGCCGTCGTCCTCCGAGCCAATAGGGATGCCCGTTTTCGCGCCAAGGCCGAGACGCTGCGAATACTCAATGATCGGTTTGTAGCCGGCTTTGAGTCCCATTTTGTAAAAGTAGGTGTTGCAGCTTTGCGTGATCGCTTCGGCGAAATTGAGCGGCCCCACGTCGGACTTTTTCCAGTTGCGGAATTTGACGCCGCCGATCTCGATCACCGCCTCGCCTCCAAATTCATCATCCGGGTCCACGAGCCCTTCATTCATCGCCGCGAGGCCGGTGATGATTTTGAATGTGGAACCCGGTGGATAGGAAGCGCGGAAAGCGCGGGGAATGAGTGGGTGTGCGGGGTCGTTATTCAGCTTCTCGAATTCCTCGACGGAGATGTTCGGAATGAAATCGTTCGGGTTGTAGCTGGGCATCGAGGCCATCGCGAGGATCTCGCCATTGTTGGGATCCATCACCACCATTGCGCTCGGTCTTTTGGTGTCCGCGAGCGAGCGTTCGACGATGCGCTGGATGTTCAGGTCAATCGTCGTCACGACGTTCTGCCCGGGCGTCGGTGGCTCGACGATTTTCTCCGAGGACTTGCGCCCCTGAGCATCGAACGACACGGCCATCACGCCGTTCTTGCCGGTAAGTTGATCGTTGAAAGTTTTTTCCAGCCCCTCGCGGCCTTCGCTGCTGGGCCAGAGCAGCTCGCTGTTTTCCACCACGCCGGTCGAGTAAGTGCCCTGCCTGCCCACGTAGCCGACGATGTGGCCCGCCGTCGAACCCTGTGGATAATAGCGCTGGTAA
>JBEIQV010000221.1:0-5765 GCA_040376335.1 Verrucomicrobiia bacterium
GCGGTGGCGGTGGCGGCGGGTCACCGAGGATTTGCTCGAGAATCCATTTGCCGCGTTTGACTGGCGAAGTGCGCGTGGGATTCGATGTGACGGTAAGCACGCTCGCCTGTGTGAGGAGTCCTCCACGCTGCGTCCCCGCAAGCGAGACGCGCTTGAATTTGTCACCATCGTATCCGCCCTGCGGCCAGATGTTGTAAATTTCACCGAGCCGACGGTTCAAGTAGGTAAAATCCGCATCGAGTAGATCGAGGATGCTGCGGTCTTCGCGGATGATTTCGCTGAAGAAGAGGCTCGTCTCTTGCAGCATGGAATCCCGTAGCGACGGCTTCCATTTATTGAATGTCTTAGCATCCGCCTGATGCCCGGAGAGGCGGCGTAGTTGCAGCCATTGCATGGCGAAATTTTCCACCAGCTCGTTGGCGCGAGGATCCTTTAGCATACGGCGAATTTGCGCGTCGAGATTGGCCGTGAGCTGATTCGAGAGCGCGTAGCGGAGTAACTCGTCATCCGGGCAACTGCTCCACAAAAAATAGCTCAACCGCGTGGCGAGTTGGAATTCGTTGATCGGGTGCGGCTCGGGATTGAGCGGTTGATCGTCAATTTCCATGCGGAAGAGAAACTTCGGCGACGAGAGCACGGCGATGAGCGCCTGACGCACACCAGCCTCCCAAGTTTCCCCACGCTTCATGGCGCCATCCACGAGTCGTGCAACGCGCTCGGTTTCATCGGGCGTGACTGGGCGGTGCCACGCTCGCGGCATGAAATAGGAAAGCATCGTGCGCGTTTGCTGCGCAGGCGTGGCGCCGGGCTGTGACTGCGTCCAGCGTTTGAGAAATGGTGAACGCGAATCATCGGGGCCGACCACTTCGAGCCATTTCACAAGAACCTTCGACGGCGGCCCGGCCGTAAAATCGCGCACCAGTGCTAGCCCGATGCGTTCGACGCCTTGAATGCCGCTCAATTTTGCCTCCACAGTTTGCGCCTTCCCTTCCTCGCGTGCTTTCACCTCGATGACTTGCAGAATGCGGCACTTCGCTATCTGTGGAACCTTATCCGCTTCGAGCTGGGACAAACGCGCGGGCGGTTCGGGATTCGCGATGTTCGGGCCTGCCGCAATCAGTGCCACACGCACAGTCTTTCCTCCTGCTGCCTCGGCGAAAACTTGTGCGCGCACTGTGTAAGTGACACCCGGCTCCGCTTTGAACGGCGTATTCAGCGGCCCGGTTCCGACGTGATCTTTGCCCGGCATCATTTCGCGCCACTCACCGCGCATCGGCAAATGCTCCGTCGCCGGCTCACAATATCGGGACGCCATTCGCTTCGTGAACGGCTTCGTCGCCTCTACCGGGATGACCTTCTCCGCGACGGATTGCGCAGCGTCGAGGTAGCGCTCCATCAGTAGCGGCGAAATCGAAAGCACATCGCCGATATTATCGAAACCGTAACCCACGCCATCCGCAGGGAAATCATTCGCGGGCTGCACGTCCACACCGAGTAAGTCGCGCAACGTGTTGTTGTATTCGTTTTTGTTCAGGCGGCGGATCGTCACGCGTCCGGGGTCAGGCTTGGCATTCTGATCAAAGTTTTTGAACACCGCATTTGCTGAGGCAATGAAAGCCTCGCGCTCCTTCACGGTCGGCTGCGGCTTATCATCCGGCGGCATATCGCCATGCTTCACTGCCTCCAGAATGCGCTTCCATGTCTTTCGTTGCTTGAGCAACGAGATGTCATCCCGAAATCCATGCAAGGCGAGATCACCCTTCTGCTTTTTCTCCCCATGACAATCCGTGCAGTATTTCCCAAGAAACTCCGTGCCCGCTTTAGAAAACGGCACCTGAGCCACGGAGAAAACCGTGAGCGCAAAGAAACAAAATGTGAAACGAAGCACAGACATTCAGAAGTAAAAATGAGCGTATCATGCAAACCAGCCCACGCCACGAACCTTGTGGATTTTTAAGATGTAGTTTTAGCTAGTCGCGCTCTCAATCCGCTCCAGCGCACTGCACGTCTCGCGAGTGCGGCTCGTAGGGCGGGATCGCTCCACCAAATCTCGGCGTTCGTTTTTGCACGTGTGATGGCGGTGTAGAGTAGTTCGCGCGAAAGCACCGGGCTGTCGCGTTCGGGGAGCACGAGGAGGATGCGGTCGAACTCGCTGCCCTGTGCTTTGTGGACGGTCATCGCAAACGCGGTCTCGTGTTCGGGCAGTCGTGAGGGTGGGATGCTGCGCACTCCTCCGTCTTCGGCGAAGAACGCACGCAACTCGCCGCGCTCGTCGGGTAGCACGATGCCGGTGTCGCCGTTGAAAAGCCGGAGGCTGTAATCGTTTCGCAACACGATGAGCGGACGGCCTGCGTAGAATTTTTTACTTGGAGAAATCAGACCCGCGTCGGCGAGTGATTGTTCTGCGAGACGGTTGAGATTTACCACACCATGTGGCCCCGCGCGCAGTGCGCAGAGGATGCGGAAATCACCCAGCCGACGCAGCGCATCCAATGGAGTGGCGGCGCTGATGCAGGCGCGGAATCCAGCGACGATTCGCTCTTGCAGGGCTGCCGCGAGAGCAGCGGGCGCAGGTGTTTTCATCGCTGAAAGATCTGCGGGTGGCGAATTGAGCACTGCGAGTGTGGCGGCTTCGTCGCCGTCATTGATTGCCTTGCTGAGCTGGTAGATGCCACTCGTGTTTGGGAAGCGGTGATTTTTCACTAGCTCCGTGATGCACTCGCGGGGCGCACCATCACAGATGTCGCCGAGCACGTGACCAGCTTCGACGCTCGCAAGTTGATGCGGATCGCCAAGCAGCACAATGCGCGCATCCGGGCTGATAGCGTCGAAAAGTTTGGCCATCAGCGGGAGATCCACCATCGAGGCTTCGTCCACGATGACGACATCGGCGGAGAGTGGATTCTCTGCATTGTGGCGAAAGCCTGCTCCGGGAACTGTGCCGAGTAGTCGGTGCAAAGTGCACGCATCTGTGGGCAGCAGTGCGCGCGTGGCGGCGGAAACTGCGAGCGTATCGAGTGTATGCGCGAGTGAATCCTTCAGACGAGCCGCTGCTTTACCGGTGGGTGCAGCGAGGGCAAAGCGAGTGAGACCTTGTTCTGCAAGCAGCGCCAGCGCGACAGTCGCGGTGCGCGTTTTTCCGGTGCCGGGCCCGCCGGTGATAACGCTGAATTTGCGACGCACAGCATTGGTCGCCGCATTACGTTGTGCAGAGTCGGCATCGTGGAGGTATCGCTCTATTCCTGCTGCGAGTTTGTTTTCATCGCATGCTGCTGGCGGCGCACTCGCACGAGAGCGCAGACTATTTGCGAGTGCATTTTCGTAGTTCCAGTAGCGGGCGAGGTAGAGAAATCCGTTATCGAGGATGAGCGGCTTGAAGTCGCCGGGCTCACCGACAACTTCGCACGCGCGCAACAGTTCTTCGTCTTCGCCCAGCGGCACACACACGTGCCCTTCGTCGAGAGCCTCGCAAACTCTGGCGACGGCGCGCTCCAGCTCTGGCACGTGCGGGCCGTTGAGACGGAGGAGTAATTCAGCGAGTGGACCAGCAATCATAGCGTGGTGAAAAGTGCGTCGAGTCGCGTCAACTCCGCGAGATTTGGCGTTTCCCGAACCACGCCCAGTTCCGGGCGTGCAGGATCAATTCCACGTAGGAAGACATAGTAAATCTCACCAAGATGCCGCGCTGGATCGTAGTCGCGCATTCGTGAGCGAAGAAAACGATGCAATGCGACGAGGTAGAGCCGCCATTGCAGACCGTAGCGATGGCGATGCATCTCCGCCTTCATTGCCTCGGGTGTGTAAGCGTCAGTGTCCGAGCCGAGCCAGTTGGATTTCCAGTCGAGGATGTGAAACCGCCCGTCCCTTTCGAAAACGAGATCCATGAAGCCTTTCAAAATTCCCTGCCTCGGTTCGAATGTAAGTCCCGCGCCTGCAAACTCGGTGAGCTGAACGGGCGTGAGCAGTTTCGCGGGCAGATGAAATTCAAGTTCGCGCAATGTGCGCGTCATTGGGCAGGAGGCGAGTGCTGGTGCAGGATGCGCAAGCACCCTCCTTACGCAATCGGCAACGGCTGTCGCGCGCTCCGTGCTTTGCATTCCGTGCTTTCGCAACTGTTGAACGACTAGGGGATCAATAGCTGCATCGTTGGTAAAATCGAGATGCTCGAAAATCTCATGGATGCAGTTGCCAAAGCGCATGCCTCGGGGAAGCGAATGGATGCCGCTTAACTCCAAACCCGGTTCCGGCGTTGGCGTGTTGTCATGATCGGCTGCCTCGTTTTCCGCGCCTTCGACGATGCCGGTAAAGCTCATCACGCCCCACGTCCGTTCGATGCTTCCTGAAAACTTTCGTGCGAGCGGTGCAGAGTTACCGTGCATAGACGGTTGCCAAGGCTTTGCTTCTTTGTCGGGCAGGCCGCGCAAGGCAAAGCACTCAGGTGATTTCTCCACGAGCTTGCACAGGCGCGCGGCGAAATCGGCATGCTCCGCGCCCTTTAGCGCAGCGGCGACATCGCCAGCGGTATTGGGAGGATCGAGCAGCCAGAGCAGAGCGGAAATGGCGCATTGGTTGAATTTACCAACGACAACGTGGCACTCGTGCTCCGCGCGTGTCAGTGCGACGTAGAGCAGGCGCACGTGTTCAGCGAGTTTTTCGTTGAGCATCCGCTGGTATGCCTCGCTGCCCTTGGATGCGGTGAGGTCGAGCGTGATCGCTCCTGAATCATCGTGGAAAATTGCGGCCTCATCTCCACGGCGGTCGGCCTTACTCCATGCGAACGGGCAAAACACAACCGGATATTCGAGGCCCTTGCTTTTATGGACGGTGACGACGTGAACAGCCTCATCATCGCGTTCAAGACGCAGCTCGTGTTCGTCGCCCGCGCTCTTGGCTGCGATATGCTGGCCGAGCCATCGCACGACGCCCGCCGGACCGAGACGCTGCGAATCCGTCGCCTCCTGAATCAATTCAGAAAGCTGGAGCACATTCGTCAGCGCACGCTCGCCGCCGGGTCGTGAAAGTAGTGTTTCGCGCACGCGTGCCGCTCGTAGGAATTCGCGAAACATCACGATGAAACTTTTCTCCAACCACCTTGCGTGCGCTTCGCTGAATAAAGCATCGTCATCTGTCGCCTTGAAAAAGTCCGTCAGTCGTGCGGCCCGCACTTTGTCCTCGCGCGAAGGGTCGGCGAGTGCGGCGAGCAGGATGCGGAGTTGAAGGGCCTCGCGCGACTCGAAGATGCTGGCGTTGCTCATCACGACTGCGGGAACGTTTAGCGCAGCGAGTGCCGCCTGCACGGCACGGGCCTGGTCGTTTGTAAAAGTAAGCACCGCACAGTCGCACGGACGCAGCAGAGCACCGCCTAGCGTTGCGGTGTCGAGCATCCGGCGGATTTCCGCCGCGACGATGTCAGGCAACTGTGCGTTCGCCGTGCCTGTGTTGATTGGTTTATCGTTTTCCCAATGCAACAATTGCATCGGCGCACGCGCCGCGCCGTCCACCAGAAGTGGCTTTTCCTCCGCGCGTCCCGCTGCCGTAGCTTCTTGAAAACGGATGCGCTCCTCGATGAAAGGGCGCTCGTGAGGTGCAAAGAGAGCGTTCACTGCGCTCACGAGATTTTTCGTCGAGCGATAATTTGTTCCGAGGGTAAAGCGTCGAGCGCCGGTGCGCTGTGTCGCCGCGAGGTAAGAAAAGACATCCGCGCCACGGAATCCGTAGATGGCCTGTTTTGGATCTCCGATGAGAAACAGCCACGTGCCATCACC
>JBEIQV010000429.1:0-1523 GCA_040376335.1 Verrucomicrobiia bacterium
CGGACGTGCTGATCATCGCGCTCGGGGGCAATGACGGCCTTCGCGGTATTTCCCCGAAGCAGACCGCGGAGAACCTCGCCGGGATCATCAAGCGCGCGCGGACAAAAGTCCCGGCGCTCGCCGTAATCGTCGCCGGAATGCAGATGCCCGGAAACATGGGCCGCGAATTTGTAGAGCAGTTCAGCGCGGTCTTTCCCGCTGTGGCGAAGGAAAACGACGCCGTGCTGCTACCCTTTCTGATCGAAGGCGTGGGCGGCATCGCGGAGTTCAATCAAGCCGACCTGATCCACCCAAACGCCGAAGGACAAAAGCGTGTCGCCGAGAATGTCTGGACGGTCCTGCAGAAGGTTGTGAAGTCCCGCGAAGCTAAGCGAAAGTAGCGAGGCTTTCGCCCCTACTCCGCGTCCAGCCAAAGGCTCTCCGAATGTCCGCCGAACTCCGGCGCATACATGCACTGGAGGTTGGCGAAGCCCGTCTGGTAGCGCCCGCGATGCACGACGCGCGTGGTGTATTCAAAGACGTAGTTTCCCTTCGGCAGATACGAGATGAAGAAGTGGCTCGCGGTGTCGCGGGTGCTCTCGTAGTAGCCGAGTCCGTCTTGGAATTTGAATTGCGAGAGCACGTTCACCGGCTCCGTGCCGCTGCCGCGATGGTCTTTCAAATGCACGTATTCCATGTCGCGATCCGTGTGCAGGGTGATGCGGACGACCAACTCGTCGCCGACTTTCACCGCGCCCTTCACGGCTTCGAGCACCGGGCCTTTCTTCGTGAGTTGTTTGGTGAAAAGCGCCTTCGTCAGCTTGAGCGGCGTGCCGTCGTAGGCGGTGACCTTCGCCATGTCTTCGAGATACTGCCAGTGGACGCTCCCCCACGAAACGCCCTTGTCGGTTTTCTTCAACGTGATGTGCCCCTGCTCCGGTTTCACTTCGCTGCGAGCGAATCGCTCTTCGTAAAAGCCGGTGCCCGCCTCAACTTTCTCGGGCTTGATGGCGGTGCCGGCGAGCGAGACTTCCACGAGCGCATCCGATGCGAGTAGATTGTCACCGCGCAGCAGCAGCGCGTAGATCGCGTCGGCGGTCGCCTTCGTCGTCTTCCAGTCCTGCGTCTGTTTTTGTTTTAAGAGCCACACTTTGCAGTCCTCGACGGCCTTCGCGTCGTTCATCACTTCGTCGAACGCTTCCACCATCAGCGCCTGCGACTCGATGGGCGCGCGGAACCACGACCACGAGTGCTCCGTGTCGCGCCAGAACATCCCCATCTCCTCGTTGCTCACCGAGCGTTCGTGCAGCGACTTCATGATTCCCTGCGCGCTGGCCTTGTCGCCGAAGCGTTTCAACGCGATGGCGAGATGCCCCTGCGGCTGGCGGTCTCGGAGCGCGAGCCAGTATTTGCGCGCCTGCCCGAGAAAGTAATCCACCGCCTCCTTGTGCGCGGGCGCGATGGGTTTTTCCGTCAGGAAAAAACTGCGCCCGTAGAGATAGAACGCAATCGTGGGGTTGAGGTGGTTGCCGTCGCGTTTATTC
>JBEIQV010000200.1:0-6232 GCA_040376335.1 Verrucomicrobiia bacterium
GGCCATTGTCGCGCATCACAGTGTGCTCATCGTGGAGGCATTCGGCAGCATTGAAAAGGAACGCGAGACGGTCGTCACTGAACCCAAAGCGAACGATCCAAAACTCGTCGCCAGCATCTTTGAATTGAAACGCGGCATCACACGGCAAAATCGCATGGAGACGCTCCATGATGCGCAGGAGGTGAAGGAAAAAGCGCAGGCGATGTTTGATCTCGGTCTGCTCGAACTCGACGCAAAGGCCCGCATCGAAACCGTCTTCTGGCAAATCGCACGTGCAGTGGTCGAGCACTCACAGGGGATGAAATTTCTCCCCGACGAAGTGAAGGAACTCGAGATCGCACTTGCCGATCAATACGTCTGCAACTTCTCCGTTTTCCAATCCATGCTCGATCACTGGGCGCTCGGACAACTCTTCCCGATCATGCCCGTGCATCATCTTGATGTTGCGCCGGACAGACAGGCGACGCTTGTGGACATCACGTGTGACAGCGATGGAAAGGTGAGCAAATTTGTAGACCTGCAAGACGTGAAGGACACGCTCCCGCTCCATCGTCTCCAGCCCGGCCAGCCTTACTACATCGGCTGCTTTTTGATGGGCGCGTATCAGGACATCATGGGTGATTTTCACAATCTCTTCGGTCGCGTGAATGAGGCGCACGTCTTTCTCGATGAAGACGAAGAGTGCGGCTGGTATATCGAAGAAACGCTCGAAGGCAGCACCATCGCCAGCGTCCTGAGCATGACGCAGTGGGACGAAGCCGAGATGAACCGACTGATGAAGGCGCAGGTGGATGCGGCGATCAAATGTGACCGCTTGAAGCCCGCCGAAGCGATCCGATTGCTGAACAGCTACGAGAAAGCACTCAAGGGCTACACGTATCTGCATTTTAACGGAAAGTAGCGCATCGGTTGACACACGCGCCCAGCTTTGGATAGTCGGCCAATGAGTTTTGATCTGAGCGAACTGCTGCGAGACTGGCCTTACGAACCGGGGCAGCTTCAAGTGAGGAAAATCGAAGGAGCCGACGGGCGTCCCAAGATTCAGCTTCGGCTGGACATGGGCGTTCTCCAAATGGAGGTCACTGGCCGTCCGGACGGACAGACGCCCGAGGATTGCGAAAGCCTGCTCGATTTCCACCAGCAGCGCGCAAAAAATGTCGGTGCGGGTTTTCAACTCACGCCCGAAGAGATCGGCGACCTACAGGCCGAGGGTATTCAGTATTACCATCGCTATCTCGCATTCTTCCAAATGGGCGACTGGCAGGCCGTCGTGCGCGATACAAAGCGCAATCTCGATATGTTCACGTTTGTGGCGAAGTATGCGCCCGCAGAGGAACTGTCGTGGTCCGTGCAGCAGTTTCGTCCCTACGTGCTCATGATGAACACGCGAGCAAAGGCGCATCTCGCGCTCGACAAGGAAGACATGGAGTCCGCCATTGCGCTCGTGGAAAAAGGAATCGCATCCATCGAGCGTTTCCTGCGTGACTCCGGGCACGACGATGAGGACGGCGACAATGCCGAGGCGACTAGTCTGCGTGAATGGCTCAAGGAACTGCGTGAAAAGAAACCGCTCAGCCCACTCGAAAAGCTCCGTCGTGAAATGGAGCAGGCGGTGCATGCGGAGCAATACGAACGTGCAGCGAAATTGCGTGATGAGATCAAGGCGATGCAGGCCAGCGAGTAAGTTGCCGGGCATCGGCGGAAATACGCGGCGATTCGTGCTTGGCGTCCACAAGACAAGCCCGATACACGCAGCGCAGATGTTCATCGGAATCACTCGCGCACTATGCCTGCTGGCGACGCTCTTACTTGCGTCGTGCGATAATGATCCGCACCCAAAGCCGGTGGTCGAGCGCGGCAGAGATGGGGGAACGCCCCTGATTCGCTACACCTACCAAACTGAAGCACCGCGCTCGCTCGACCCACAGGAGGCTTACGACCAGATGAGCCGCCGTGTGTTGGAACCGGTCTATGACTGCCTGCTGGAGTATCATCCATTCAAGACAGACCCCTACGAATTGATGCCCTGCATGTTGGAGGCGATGCCTGAAAAACAGGCTGCTGCCGATGGCGGGGTGACTTATCTATGTCGTCTTAAAAAGGGGATTTTTTTCCACGACGATCCGTGTTTTCCAGGCGGCAAAGGGCGTGAAGTGACTGCGGCGGATGTGCGTTACACGTGGCAGCGGATCGCCGATCCGAAAACGGAATGCCCCGTTCTTTCCTCGCTTTGGGAGTATCTTGTCGGGATGAAAGGCGCGAACGAGGCGGCGCAAAAAAACGGAGGCAAGTTTGACTACGCGGCTCCTTTCCCGGCCTTGGAAGTGGTGGATTCGCACACGTTCAAGGTGCATCTCATGAAGCCGTATCCGCAGATCATTTATTGGATGGCGATGCACTTCACCTGCCCGGTAGCCCGCGAGGCAGTGGAGTTTTACGATGGAGAGCAGCACAACGGCAAAAGGCGCGAACGATTCAAGTGGCATCCTGTCGGCACGGGGCCGTTTCGCTACGTTCACGAGAGGAGTGATCATGACAATAACTTCCGCCTCGTGCGAAATGAGCGATACATCACGACGAAATTTCCAACTGAAGGATGGGAGCCCAAACGTGACCCCGCTTGTCGTCCGCTCGCCGGTAAGCCGCTGCCGATTATTGATGAAGTGCAAATCCGCATCCTGCGGGAGCCGACTCCCGCATGGTTGCTTACCAAGCAGGGCTACCTCGATAGCTTCGGTGTAAGCACCGACGCCTATACGACCGTAGTGACGGCGACGCATGAACTCTCGCCCGAATTGCTCGCACGTGGAGTGAGTCTGGAAAAGGACGTGGATGTGTCCACTTTCTACACGAGCATCAACATGGACGACCCGCTGCTCGGGAAAAATAAAAAGCTCCGGCAGGCGCTCGCCTGCGCGACGGACGCATCCACGCAAAACGAAATTTTCTTCAACGGGGTGCGCGAGGTAGCGCAGCAGATCATCCCGCCGGGCTTTGCTGGTTTTCGGAAAGACTACCGGAATCCAATGAGCTTCAATCTCGACCGCGCAAAGCAACTCATAGCCGAGGCGGGTTATCCTGGCGGGATTGACCCGAAGACAGGGCGCCCGCTGGAGTTGGTGCTGGATACGAGCGCGAGTGGATCGGATCAGCGGATGATGACGGAGTTTGAACAGAAGTGTTTTGAAAAACTCGGCATCAAAGTGAGCGTCATCGAAAACACCTTCGCAAAAAAAATTGAGAAGGAGGACAAAGGGAACTTCCAAATATCGAGCCTGACAGGATGGGGCGCTGACTATCCTGATCCCGAAAACTTCTTCATGCTATTTTACAGCAAGAATTTTCCGCCCGAGGGCAAAAACATCTCCCGCTACAAAAACCCGGATTTCGACAAGCTCTACGAGCAAATGGCCACGATGGACCCCAGCCCTGAGCGCCTCGCCATTGCTTATAAAATGGTGGATTTGCTCAACGACGATTGCCCGATCATCCTCACCAACCACAAAGCATTTTACTCCCTCGTCCAACCCTGGGCACCTCGCACGCACAACAACATGATGCTCGAAGGCGGTATCAAATACCTCTGGCTTGATCCAGCGCTTCGTGAAAAAAAGCGCGCCGAGTGGAATCGCTGACATGATCGCTTACATCATCCGCCGTCTGCTTTATGTGATACCGATCGTGTTCGGCGTGATGCTGATCACTTTCGTCCTCTTCTTTGTCATGCAGACGCGTGAGACAATGGCCAAGGCGCAGCTCGGCCAGCGTGCCAAGCCCGCGGAGGTGAGCAACTGGCTGCATGAGCGCGGATATGATAAACCGGTGATCATCAATACAGCTTGGGCTGACTCGGCTTATCATCATGCAGACAAGCCGTGGTGGGATTCCATTTTCATCAATCAGATTAAAAACTTTGCAACCTTCGAACTCGGCGAGTCGGATTTTAACCGTGAGTCAATCGGTGACAAAATCAGATCAGGGATGATCCCTTCGCTGATGATTACGATGCCGGCCATGCTTGTCGGCCTCTTTCTCGCCGTGGCAATCGCGCTCGTGCAGGTTCTCTACCGCGCATCCGCATTGGATACCGGCATGACTATCGCGTGCGCGGTTTTGATGAGCATCGTCCCCATGGCCTACATTATCGCGGCGCAGAATCTTATGGCCATTACGCTGAAATGGGGCCCGGCCTTTGGCTTCGATTTGCAAGGGTGGGGGACTATTCGTTTCCTCATGCTGCCAGTCACCGTGATGGCGGTGATTTATCTCGGCTCGGATGTTCGCCTTTATCGTTCCATCTTTCTCGAGGAAATCGCACAGGACTATGTCCGCACCGCGCAGGCAAAGGGCGTGAGCGGGCGTGGCGTGCTCTTCAAACATGTGCTGAAAAACGGGGCGATTTCCCTCATCACACTCGTCGTCGCTCATCTGCCGCTGCTCATCATGGGTTCGCTGCTCATCGAGAATTTCTTTGGCATTCCGGGCCTCGGTGGACTGGTGGTGAACGCCATTCAAAAGCAGGACTTCGCCATCGTCCGCGCTGCTGTCTTCATCGGCTCGCTGCTCTATCTTTTCGGCCTACTCCTCACCGACATCTGCTACGCGGTGGCAGACCCACGCATCCGCCTTAGCTGAACCATGGCTGACCAATCGATCTTTTCCAAACTTAGCGAGTGGTTCGAGCAGCCGTTCGTGCAAAACAGTGTCGTTGCGCTGGGTGCGGTCGGGATCGCTGCGGTCATTTGGATGGGATCGAAAAACGAGCAGTGGCGCATTGCATTCCGGCGTTTCAGACGTGACCGCATCGGTATTTTTGCTGGCTTCATCATTGCCATCTACCTGCTCATTGGAGCACTGGAAATCATCCGCATCCCAAGCAAAGAGGGTCAGTCCACAAGCGCGCTTGGCTGGATGTTTCGCAACGTCCCGCAGGAGCGCAGCTACAGCGCGCCTTTTGGTAAGATACAATTGGGACAGGACGGCGAGTATGCGGCAGCGCTGGCAAGTGGCGACCCGGTGAAAATCAAAGCCGCTGAGCGCTACCGTGTTGTCGGCACGCATCTCCTCGGCACCAACGCGCTAGGCAACGATACGCTCGTGGAAACGCTTCGCGCGTGCAAAACCGCACTGCTGCTTGGCGGTGTTACCAGCGTCATCTACATTGTGCTCGGAACGCTGCTCGGTCTAGCTGCGGGATATTTCCGCCGATGGGTGGACGACGTCATCACCTACGTCTATTCCACGCTCGCCAGCATCCCGCAGATTTTGTTGCTCGTCTCCATGCTGCTCGTGCTCGGAAAAGGTATCCTGCCTATGGCCATCGCGCTGGGCATCACCATGTGGGTGGATCTCTGCCGACTCATCCGTGGTGAGACGATGCGACAGGCCGAGCGCACTTACGTCACAGCCGCGCGAGCGCTGGGGCAGAGCACTTGGAACATCCTCATCCGGCACCTGCTGCCAAATGTCATGCACCTCGTGTTGATCAAGTTTGTCCTCGGCTTCAGTGGTATCGTGCTCGCCGAGGCCATCCTCAGCTACCTCGGAGTCGGTTCTCCCATCGGCACGCCGAGCTGGGGTGTAATGATTGATGGCGCGCGCAACGAATTCAGCCGCGAGCCTCTCGTCTGGTGGAATCTTACCGCCGCTACCACCGCGCTTTTCGGCCTAGTCCTTTCGCTCAACCTGCTCGGTGACGCGCTCCGCCGCGCCTTCGATCCCAAACGCTCCTGACCCATGTCACTTCTCGAAATCCGCAACCTCGGCATTCATTTTCACACGGAAAACGGTGTCGTCGAAGCCGTCAAAGGCATCAGTCTCAAACTCGAAAAAGGCGAGACCCTCGCCATCGTTGGCGAGAGCGGTAGTGGAAAAAGCGTCACCGGTCTCGCACTCACGCGCCTTCTTCCGGAGCCGCCCGCGCGCTACGTCAGCGGCGAGATCCTTCTTGATGGACGCGACGTTTTGAAAATGAAAGGCGACGAGCTGCGCAAACTGCGCGGGAAGCGGATCGCCTACGTGTTCCAGGAGCCGAGCACTTCGTTGAACCCTGTCTTCACCATCCGCAGTCAAATCGCCGAGGCGCTGAAGCTCCATCGCCCCGAGGTGAAAGATATTGATGCGGAAATCATCAAGAATCTCGACCTTGTCGGCATCACCAACCCAGCACAGCGTTTGCATGATTACCCGCACCAACTCAGCGGCGGGATGCAGCAGCGCGTGATGATTGCCA
>JBEIQV010000105.1:0-10482 GCA_040376335.1 Verrucomicrobiia bacterium
CCCAGCCGTGAGCTTTGGTCTCTGGGCCAGTGGCCGCTTCAAGGGCTCTGAACTGCTCCCCTACATCTCCGCCCAGGTGATCGGCGCCGTGCTCGCCGGTGGTTTCATCAAGCTGGTGCTGGCCGGTGGCCCCGCCCTGAGCCTGGTGATGAGCGGCAGCAATCCGCTGGCCACCAACGGTTTTGGCGATCACTCACCCGGCAAGTATTCCATGGTCTCCTGTTTGGTTGCTGAAGTGGTGCTGACGTTCTTTTTCCTGCTCATCATCCTCGGTGCCACCGACTCCAGAGCACCAAAGGGCTTTGCGCCCATTGCCATCGGCTTCGGTCTTACGCTCATCCACCTCATCGGCATCCCGGTCACGAATCTCTCGGTCAACCCCGCGCGCAGCACCGGTCCGGCGATCTTTGTAGGCGGCTGGGCACTGCAGCAACTCTGGTTGTTTTGGCTGGCTCCGCTCGTCGGCGCAGCACTGGCAGGCGTCGTCTATCCATTGATGGCGGGTAAAGCCGATGACCGGCAATAGCGCTTCGCACCACAGCGGGCGAAATCGAAAAATCTCCCGTGAAACAGGCGGTTTAGGCTGACGCGCTGCTTCAGTTCACGTAGGCCGACTCGTTTGAGAGCAGCAGCACTTGCGCGTAGGTTTCCCATGGGCTGAGCGGGCGGCGCGAGACTCGCAGGCCGTCGTTTTTGATCGCTGCCATCGCGCCCCCGCGTCCGCCGCCTCGACGGATGCTGCCTTCGTAAACGTAGTTGTTAGCCTGGGAATCCTCCGTCTAGGCCTTTAGAAAATCGTGTCCCATTTTGTATTCATCCTTCACCGGCATCCGCTGGAAGATGATGCGGTAGAGTGCGCTGATTTTACTGGCTTCTGTTGTTGCTCTGGAAAACTCGGGGCGGTTCATGATGCGCCGCACCACGTCCACGGTCATCGGGCTGTTCATCAAAAAGAGCGCCTGCTGCGGGACGACGGTGCTGGTGCGTTTGGAGTTAGCCATGTCGGGCTTGGAGAAATCGAAGTGCGCCATGAGTTCGGGCAGGTTGCCGCGATCCACGTAGCCATAGACGGAGCGGCGGAAGCTGTAGGGCTCGTCGGTGAGGTTCACGGGCTTGCCGCCGAGTTTTTTGTCCAGTTGCCCGCTAAACGTCAGCATCGAATCGCGCACGCTTTCGAAATCAAGCCGCCGCACATTCGCACGCCAGAGCAGTTTGTTGTAAGGATCTTTCTCTTCGTATTCGGCGATGACGTGGGTGCTTTCCTGATAAGCGCGCGAGAGCAGGATGAGGCGGTGCAGCTTCTTCATGCTCCAGCCGCTCTCCATGAAATACGACGCGAGCCAGTCGAGTAGTTCGGGGTGCGTGGGCTTTTCGCTCATCGTGCCGAGGTCGTCGGGTGTGGGCACGAAGCCTTCGCCGAAATGATGCATCCACACGCGGTTCACGAGCACGCGCGCGGTGAGCGGGTTGCTTTTGCTGGCGATGTCCTGTGCGAGTTCCAGGCGTCCGCTGCCTTTCGTAAATGGCGCGGCTTTTCCGCCGGGGCTGAGGATGTCGAGGAAGCGACGTGGGACGAGTTCGCCTTTGTTGTCGGCCTGTCCACGAATGAGCACGGGCGAATTGTGCGGCTGGTTTTGATCGCTAACGACCATCGCGTGCGCGGGTGCGCCGGGGTGGGTGAGGAGCAGTTCGTTGTATGCCACGAGCGTCTGCTGAATCGCGCCCTGCAAGCGATTTGGGATGCGCTCCACGGCGGCGCGGTAGTCGTTCATCGTCATCGCGCCGCCGGGTTTGATTTCCAGCGGCACCTGCATCACGTCCGCGAGTGCGGAGTCCACACCCGCGACGACACCGGTGCTGGTGATTGCCATTTCATCGAGCCAGATTGCGGACTTCGGCGCGGCTGCTGCGAACACTTTGTCGTAAAGCTGCCACACGTCCTTGATGTTTGCGGGCTTCGCGTTTTTGAAAACTGCGACGACGATTGGGTTCACCTTGTTCTTCGAGCGACCGAGCGTGCTTGTCTGAATTTCCGCGAGTAGCGCGGGAGTTTTCGCCACCCAATTCTCCGGCGTGATTTCCCCGAAGCGCGCGAGCGGACCGAAGATGGAATCCTCACGGCGGTTTGCACGGCGCTCGACGGCGCGGACGATTTCCTCATCGAGTTTGTTGTTGCGGATGAACTGCCCGAACGGCGACAGCGCACGCAGGGCATTTGCATTGAGCGGTTTCGCCGGGGTCGTGCTTGCGGGCAGCGGCGGGGCCTGGCGCGACAGCGTGAGCACTTCGAGATACAGCGGCGATTTCAGCCGGAAGGTCTGATTGATGCGCCCAAGCGCGCCGAAATACGAATCGCGGATGTTCTTCATCGCCTCGACTTCCTTTTTCACGAAGTCATCCAGCTCCGCCTTCGGTGGCAACTCGCCGACCTGCGGCTTCACGCGCGGCTCCGTGATGCTCGAAAAGACTCCGTGCAGCGCGTAGTAATCCTTCTGCGAAATCGGATCGAACATGTGGTCGTGGCACCGCGCGCACGCCACCGTCATCGCGAGGAAGCCTTTGCTCACCGTATCAATGCGCTCGTTGATGAGGTCGTTCACATTTCCAAACCGCTCGCCGATAGTGATGAAGCCGAGCGCCGCGAGATTCTCCTGCTTTTTCCCCTGCATCTCCGCGGGTAAAAGATCCGCCGCGAGCTGGTGCATCACGAACTGATCATACGGCATGTCCGCGTTCAGCGCGCCGACGACCCAGTCGCGATACGCCCATGCGTGGGGAAAGCGGTAGTCCAGCCCGTTCACATTCGTCCCCGCCGTGTCCGAATAGCGCGCCGTGTCCAGCCAGTGGCGTCCCCAGCGCTCGCCGTATTGCGGCATCGCGAGCAGACGATCCACCACCTTTGCCCAAGCCTGCGGCGTCGTGTCCGTGAGAAAAGCATCCACCTCCGCAGGCGACGGCGGTAGACCGATGATGTCGTAGTAAGCGCGGCGGATGAGCGCCTCCTTCGGCGCGTCGGGCGAGGGGAACATCGTCGCCGCCTCCAGCTTTTGCAGGATGAAACAATCCACCGGCGTGCGGCACCACTGCTGGTTTTTGTTCACCGGCACCTGAGGCTTTTTCACCGGCTGATAAGCCCAGTGCGAACGCGCCTTGTCCGTCAGCCCGCTCAGCTTGCTCTTAATCGCCCCGCCCATCGCTGGCACCGGCGCGCCCATCTTCACCCATGCAGAAAGATCCGCCACCTGCGCGGGCGAAAGCTTCTCGCCCTTCGGCGGCATTTGCAGATCGGTGTCCTTGTATCCCACCGCCTTGATGAGCAGCGATTTCTCCGCATCGCCCGGCACCACCGCTGGCCCCGTGTCGCCGCCCTTCAGCATCGCATCGCGACTATCGAGCGTCAGTCCGCCCTTGTCCTTCCCGCCCTCCGCGCTGTGGCAGCGGTAGCAATTCTCCGCAAAAATCGGCAGCACCTTGTCCACGTAAAAAGCCGACTGCTCGGCAGTAGGTTCCGCCGCGAGCAAACGGACGGCAGGCAGCGTGGCAAGAATGAACGGGCGGAAATCCATGGCAGTGTTTCGGCGAAAGAGTATCAAGAAACCCGCGAGGCTCTAGTGGTATTTTCTGTGAGAAAACTCCCTGTTCCTATTTCCCGCGTTTCCTTTTAATACGTGCAAGGCACCACCCCAAAAAGCCGATGCTGTAAGCTAAGAACCAGAAACCCGCTTCAACTACCATTGGTATCACTGTTAGCGCTTGAATCTGCGGCTGTGGACAAAATGACATCCCAACATACCCAAGGAAGCCTCCAACAAGTGGAATCCATGAGTGATGTTCTCGGCGAACAAGCCCAACATACAAAATCCTGAAATTTACGAAGAAGATCCAACAACTCAACAGCATGAGCACAAGTGCCACTCCCCAACGAAATATCTCGGATGCATGCATCGTGTGTTGCCTAGCGCCCTAAGTTCTCAAACCAAGCATCAGACATCGCGGTTAAGAGTGAAAGGTGAAAATCCATGACGGTATTTCGGCGGAAGATTATCAAAAAGCTGTGTGGCTCCAGCGGTATTTTCTGTAAAAAAACGTCCAGCCCCCCATTCCTGCGGGCAACGTGACGTAGAATAACAGTCAGGCGCTTTGGTTGTCATTTTGCCACTGGATTTGTTCCAAGCATTTGTCCCACGCCTGTGGGTCGCCGAATTGACTCAAGTCACAAAAATCGGTTTTCGTCCGCAAGGAATCCTCAATACGCGCCATGCACTCAGCGATTGCTTTGCTTGCGCCGGGACCATCAGAGAAACAGGCCAAATACGAGAATGGAGAGGAAACGGAGCCACCACTTCCAAAAATATTTCTCGTGGTAATTTCCGGCCAGATTTTCATGCGAACATAGATGCGCCACACGGACTCTTTTGATTTTTTCCATACAAGAATTTCGGACGGCTCTGTCACGCTGGCAAAGCCAACTCGTGTTTTGAACCAAATGTAATTTCTAGTCATAATTATGAGAATTAGTCGCCGAAAATAGCATTGAGCTGCAGGGGAAGTTGGCAGAGGGGAAATGCGGCTGGCATAACGCGGGAAGGGAACGGCTTTACTCTCCCTTGGCAAACCGAAATTGGAGTTGGCGAATACGCGGGCGCTGGGAATGGAAACTTCGTATGCATTGGCCACTCGGAGAAGACAGAGCAGCGGGAGGGGGCTTTTTTGAAAAACATCATTGAGTGATCGGGCGGTTGCGGCTCTTTTCTGCGGATGATGTGGCCCCGTTGGCTCTTTGCGCTTTTCGCTTTGTTTTTTGTTGCCGGATGCAACCGCTCGGGGGCGGACTTTTTCATCGTGGTCGCGAATGCGAAGGATTTGACGGTCGGCTCGAAGGTAGTGTGGCGCGGGGAAGTGGTGGGCGAGGTGGTGGCGGTGGAGCCGCAGGGCAAGGAGGTGCGCATCGGCGCTACGTTGCGCGAGACTTTCCGTGAACGGCTGCGTGCGGATTTGCGCGCCGCGCCGGTGAAGAGTGCGTTGCACGGCAAGCGCCCCGTGCTGGAGCTTTACGGCGGCGAAAACCAGAAGGCTCCGAAAATCCATCGCGGTCAGCAGGTGGCGACGGCGGGCGGGGGCGATTCGCTGACTGCCGGTTCGTGGCTCTCGCGGGACAATCTTTTCATCGCAGGCGGAATCGTGGGCGTGGTGCTGCTTTTTTTCGTGGTGCGCGGTATCATCAAGGTGCTGACGTTTCTTCTCACCATCGCGATTTGCGCGGGTGTGCTGTGGTTCACGCGCGACCGCTGGATGCAATACGGGCACGATTTCGCAGGGCCGGAGTTTGAGGCGAAGTTGAGCCGTCTCGCGGCGCAGGCGATTCATTCACCCGCCGCCGCGGAGGCATGGAGTGCCATCCAGCGCCAGATCACGGGTCTCGGGGAAGAGTCTGCCGATGCCGTGAAGCAGAAACTTTCCGCGAAGGCGGAGGACCTGCACAAAAAGGGAGATGATACCGCTGCGGAGGAACTGTCGCGCCTCCGCGACCGCGTCGGTAAGTAAGCGTGTTCATTTTTCGCGAAATTTACTCCGCGCCGCACGCAGGAGCCGAATATTTTGTTGCACACCCTTGTTTCGGCAAAAAAACAATGCGTATGAATTTCCTGCGCTGCGATATTTCAACAGACCCGCTGCCTTTAAAGGCGAACACGATGCTTTTGTTGGTGAGACCTTAGTGTTTGGCGGCTTCGTAAACTTTCATGGAGAAACATGATCTCAAGAAGGAGCTGAAACAGCTCTACAAAGTCTCTGCAAAGAAAGTCGCGCAAGTCACTGTGCCCCCGCTCAAATACCTGATGGTGGACGGCAAGGGCGACCCGAACAATTCCCCGGCGTATGCGGAAGCGGTTGAGGCATTGTTTTCAGTTTCCTACACAGCGAAGTTTGCCGTGAAGAAGGGGGCGCAGAAGATGGACTACGCCGTGATGCCGCTCGAAGGACTTTGGTGGGCGGATGATTGGTCCGCGTTCGTCGCGGGAGACAAGGCGAACTGGAATTGGACGATGATGATTATGCAGCCGTCCTTCGTGCCCGACCAAAACATCGAGGACGCCATTGCGCATGTGCGCAAGAAGAAGAATCTTCCTGCGCTGCACAGGCTGCGGCTGGAGGAGTTTTCGGAAGGTGAATGTGCTCAGATTTTGCACGTGGGTCCGTTTTCAGCAGAGGGTCCGACGATTGAGAAACTGCACGAGTATATCCTCAGTCACGGAAGTCTGACCGGAAAGCACCACGAGATTTACTTGAGCGATGTTCGACGCGCAGACCCATCGAAATGGAAGACGATCCTGCGTCAGCCGATGATGGGGAGATAGCAACCCTGCGCTTGCGGCTTCGGCTTTGCGCGCGTATCCGCAGCGCGTGATTTCCATTGGCAGAGGCACCAGCAGCGATTTTCCAGAGCGCATCCGGCAGATTTTTTCGCCGGACGGGCTGTTGTCAAAGGCGGAGAATTTCGAGTTTCGCCCGGAGCAGCAGCAGATGGCGGTGGCGATAGCGACGGCGCTGGCGGAGGGCAGGCATCTCGTGGTGGAGGCGGGCACGGGCGTCGGCAAATCGCTCGCGTATCTCATCCCGAGCGTGCTGTGGGCGAAGGAGAAAAAGAAGAAGGCCGTCATTTCCACGCACACGATCAATTTGCAGGAGCAGCTCGTGTATAAGGACATCCCCATCGTGCGCGAAGTGCTCGCCGAGTTGCTGGGCGATGATGATTTCACCGCGATGCTGTGGAAGGGCCGGGGCAATTATCTGTGCCCGCTCCGCCTTGAGCGCGCGAAGCAACAGGCAGGCGAGCTTTTCACAACGACGGAAATGGAGGAGCTGGAGCGCATCTGGCAGTGGGCGCAGACGACGCAGGACGGTTCGCTGAGCGATCTGGCCGTGGAGCCGGACTCCGCCGTGTGGCAGCAGGTGTGCAGCGAGCCACACATTTGCACGACGAAAACGTGCGGGGCAAATCCGCGCTGCCATTACCAGCGCGTGCGCAAGGCGCTCGTGTCGGCGGATGTGGTGGTGCTCAATCACACGCTATTCTTTCTCTCGCTCGGCGGCATCTCCGAGTCGGATGAAAATGAGAGCGGCTATCTGTTTGCGAACGACTTTGTGATCTTCGACGAGGCACACACGGTCGAGGGCGTGGCGTCGAAGATGATCGGGCTCAACGTCTCGCAATACGGCCTCCGCTACGCGCTCCAGCGGCTCTACAATCCAAAGACGAAGAAGGGGCTTTTCCAAGTGCTGCGCAATCCCGACGGCGTCCGTGAAGTGAGCACGACGCTCGACAAGGCCGACGAGTTCTTTGCGAAAGTGGGCGAGCGTGCGGACTTCAAAAAAGGGAAAGAGTTTCGCGTGCGACAGCCGGATTTCGTCGCCGACACACTCAGCGGCGACCTCACGCGCCTACAAACCTGCGTCGTCCAAACGATCAAGACCATCGAGGACGAAACCACGAAGGCCGAGTTGCAAGACCTTGGCCGCCGGATCCGCGACGCGCGCTCGCACCTCGCTACTTTCCTCAAGCAGGACGCCGAGGACCATGTCTATTGGGTCGAGCAAACGGGGAAGACCTCCTCTTTTCACAACCTCCACGCCGCTCCGGTGGACATCGCCGCGCACCTCCGCGCGCTCCTTTTCCGCGAAGACCACACGTGCGTTCTCACCAGCGCTACGCTCAGCGTCGGCGGCGAAAATCTCGAATACTATCGTTCGCGAATCGGCGGCGAAGACGTGGAGGGACTGCGCGTCGGCTCGCCCTTCGACTATGAGCGGCAGATGCGCCTCTACATCACCAAGAAGATGCCCGACCCGCGCGACGCCGGCTACGAGGAGGCGCTCGCCGACCGCATCACGCATTTCGTCGCGATGACCGAGGGGCGCGCCTTCGTCCTCTTCACCAGCTATCGCACGATGCAAAACGTGGCCGCACTCTGCCGCGAACCTTTCGACGAAAAGCACGACCTCAAACTTCTCCTGCAAGGCGACGGCCTCTCGCGCACACGCCTCATCGCGGAGTTCAAACGCAATGACCGCCACGTTCTTTTCGGCACGAAAAGTTTTTGGAGTGGCGTGGATGTGCCCGGCGAAGCGCTCTCCAATGTCATCATCACGCGGCTCCCCTTCGCCGTGCCCGACACGCCTCTCATCGAAGCGCGCCTCGAAGCCATCGAAGCCGCAGGCGGCAATCCCTTCGGCGACTACTCGCTGCCCGAAGCTATCCTCGAACTCCGCCAGGGCGTCGGTCGCCTCATCCGCACGAAGAGCGACAAAGGCATCGTCGTCCTCCTCGACCCGCGCGTGCTCACCAAAAGCTACGGTCAGTCCTTTCTAAAAGCGCTGCCCAAGTGCCCGGTCGAAGTCGTCTGAGTAGTTCACTTGCCGAAGGGGCGTCCTTTGAAAACTTCGGCGAGTATGTGAGGTAGGGATGAATTCGTTCAGGATGTAGTTGAGGTTATCCCAACAGAACGGGTGTGCGGACAACGCGGGAAGTTTCAAGTCGCTTGAGTGGTGTCAACGAAGCGTTCCGCAAGAAGACAGCGCCCTATTCCTGCACGGTGACCGGCGTGCCTGTTTGTGCGTTTTTGTAGAAATGCTCGGCCATCACGCGGGGAAGGCGCACGCAGCCGTGTGAGGCGGGGCGATTCGGCACGATGCCAGCGTGCAGTCCATAGCCACCGGTGAAGCGCATATAGAACGGCATTTTCGCGCCGATAAATGTTTCCCCATCGGCGGGCTTTTGCTTGCTCGTATCCACGTTGCGTCTGGTCACCACCCCTTCATCGTTCACGAAGTCGCCATAAAGATTCGATTCGTGTTTGGGATCCTTCTGCGTCACCTGGTATTCGCCGGGGGGTGTATCGAATCCGCGTTTTCCGCTGCTGCATTTCGTGTCACCGATGAGCGTGGTGCCTTTATAAAAATATGCTCGTTGCTCGGAGATATCTACAATGATGGCTGCAGGGCCTTTTTCAGATTTTGCAGCGGCGGCGTCCCATGTGAAAGCGGACTTCGGCTTCACTGGGACAGGTGTTGGCGCAGGTTTGCGGCTGGCACAGCCGGACATCAATACGACTGCGCATGATGCGGTGGTGATGTATTGAATGATAGCCTTGGTCATACGCGGCTGCGGAACGTAGCGATTCCAGGCATGGCTGGCAAAAGAAATGATCCGTGAACTAGCGACCCCGATGCCTGTATATGGCTAGCAATTCTGCCTTGCAGCAAATGTATGAAAAAGCCAGAAGCGCTAGGAATGAATACCGCCAATCCTCGTATCGCACTTTATAAAAAAGCCATTGCACTAGAAGAACAGCGCGCAAATTTGCAGGCGCAGTTGGATCGTTTGCATTCGCAACTTTCCGAAATCAAGAGCCAGCTCTTTGATGATGACGGGGCGGTGGCAACCGGAGCGGTGGTCGCGGCTGGAGTGCGTGCGGCTGGAAAAGGGAGGGCGAAGCGCGGCGCACTGAAGGCGCAGGTGCTGCGGGCGCTCACGGCGGCAGGCAGTGCGGGGGTGCGTGTCAGGGATTTGGCGGCTACTCTGGGCGCGAAGACGGCGAATATTCATTCGTGGTTTCAAGATGCGGTGAAGCGCTTGCCCATCAAAAAAATCGGTGAAGCGCGCTATCGTATCGAAGGTGCTTTACCAAAGTCGGCGCTTGAGGATCCAAGCACCGGTGCGGGTGCAAAAGGTAAAAAAGGAGGGCGCAAAAGCCGTAGCACTCGTCCGATAGGCGGGCGTGGTGAGCTTGCAGCGAAAATCATGACTGCGCTTACGGCTGCTGGGGAAAATGGGGTGAAGGTGGCCGACCTCTCGGAGAAGTTAGGGGTCAAACGTCGCAATCTATTTATTTGGTTCGCGACGACTGGTCGCAAAAACAAGGCGATCAAAAAGGTCGGCGAGTCGCACTACATTCTCGAAGCGTAGGTGACTTACTCGATGCGCCTCGCAGCGGCTTGCGCTTGTAGTGCGAGTTCGGCGGCGCGGAATGCGTGCTCCTGTGTCATCGCGTTCTCGGTACTCTTCAGGCAGTCGAGAATCAGTTGGCCGACTAAAGGAAATCCTACTTTGCCAGCGCAGCGCATGTGATGTTCGCCCGAGTCGTCCACGAGGAAAAGATGATCGCCCTCGACGTCTGCACCGACGTTCAGATACTTGCGCACTTCGATGTAGCCCTTCGTGCCCAGGATAAAGGTGCGCCCGTCCCCCCATGCGCGCAGACCCTGTGGAGTCAGCCAGTCTATGCGCACATAGTTGGTCGCGCCGTTATTGCCTAGCAGGTTGACTTCGCCCCTTTCTTCATACTCCGGATGGTAGTTGGGGTGATAATTTGCGACGGCAGCGTGATCGACTTGCGCAGACGTTACTCCGCTGTAAGTCAGAAACTGCTCGAATTGGTGCGAGCCGATGTCAGTGAGGATGCCCCCGCATTTTTCCCGACTCCA
>JBEIQV010000325.1:0-3506 GCA_040376335.1 Verrucomicrobiia bacterium
AGCGTGAAGTCTTCGTATTTGAAGGCGAAGAGGTCGGTGACGGCGGGGTTCAGTTTCATGTGCGGGAGGTCGCGCGGCTCGCGGGAGAGCTGGAGTTTCGCCTGCTCGACGTGGTTGGAGTAAAGGTGGAGGTCGCCGAAGGTGTGGATGAATTCTTTCGCGCGAAGGCCGGTGACTTGCGCGATCATGAGTGTGAGGAGGGCGTAGCTGGCGATGTTGAAGGGGACGCCGAGGAAGATGTCTGCGCTGCGCTGGTAAAGCTGGCAGCTCAGTTCGCCTTCGCTGACGTAGAACTGGAAGAGCGAGTGGCAGGGCGGGAGTGCCATGCCGCCGATTTCGGCGGGGTTCCACGCGCTGACGATGAGGCGGCGGCTGTCGGGGTTGTTTTTGATCTGCGAGAGGAGCGCGGCGATTTGGTCCACGCTCTTGCCGTCGGCCCCGCGCCAGTCGCGCCATTGGGCGCCATAGACGCGGCCGAGGTTGCCTTCGGAGTCGGCCCATTCGTCCCAGATGGTGACGCCGTTTTCACGGAGGTAGGCGACGTTGGTCTCGCCACGCAGGAACCAGAGAAGTTCGTGGATGATGCTGCGGGTGTGGACTTTTTTCGTGGTGAGAAGCGGAAAGCCTTGCGTGAGGTCGAATCGCGCCTGTGCGCCGAAGACGCTGTAGGTGCCGGTGCCGGTGCGGTCGCTTTTGAAGCGTCCGGTTTCCATGACGTGGCGGAGTAGATCGAGGTAGGCGCGCATTGCGGGAAACAGTAAGCAGAGGGCGGCGGCGGCTCGCAAGCGCGCTCGTGTTTCAAGGGTGGAAAAGGGCGAGTTTTCCCTGATATGGCACCGCCAGCGTCACGAAAGTTTGCTGACAGCCCTTGCGAATCTAATCTTGGTTGCTCTATTGCCGTCATCTAAGCAGAGACTCTTCATTTTCATGTCCAACCGACTTTTACCCCGCATCCTAGCTGCCTCTGTCAGCTTACTTGCTTTGAATGTGCGGGCTGCCGCTCCCACTTTCCCTGCACACCCGGACGCGACCGACACGCCGACGACTTTTCCCTGTGGCAAGACGCTCGTAGTGCCCATCGCAGCGGACGATGCGGATGGCGATGCGCTGACTTACACGGTGGTTTCGTCGTCCCCCCACATTATTGCGCGGGTGAAAACGGGGAATCCTCACGTGAAAATGCACGTCCACACCGACAATGACGGGACCGGTAATGCCTACGACGGGGACATGGAATTTCAGCTCTACCGCCACGCGACTCCCGACACAGCGGCGTTCCTCGCGGGCTACGCGCAATCCGGCTACTACGACAACGTCATTTTCCACCGCATCATCCCCGGCTTCGTGATTCAGGGTGGCGATCCGGCGGGCACGGGCTCGGGAGTCACGACGGGAAATGTGAACCTGAACCTGAATTACCAGCTCCCGCACGAGTTTCGCCCGGAGCTGATTTTCACAGGGCGCGGACAGCTTGCGATGGCGAATTCGGGCGGCGGCTACAGCCAGTCTTTTCCCTCGAATGGAAACACGCGCTATCGCACGGGGAGTTTCACGGCGACGAACGGCACGCAGTTTTTCATCACACTCGATCCGCTGCGGGAATTCGGGCCGAGCAAGGTGAACCTTGATTTCAAGCACACGGTCTTCGGCCAGCTCATCCGGGGTTTTGACGTGATGACCAAAGTCGCCGGTGTCCCGACAAACAGCAATACCGACAAACCAAACGTGGCGGTGACAATGACGCAGCTCAGCGCGGCACCGAGCAAAACGGACGCGGTGCTGTTATTGAGCGCGAAAGCGCCGGGTGCGGGCATCGTGACTGTAAAAGTGAAAGACCCCGCTGGGAACGAAGCGACACGGACGATCAACGTGACCGTCGTGGACGACACGATCAACGACCCACCGATTCTCGACGCCCTCACCCCCACGGTGATGCCCGCTGGCGGCGTGCCCTCGTTTGCATTGCGCTCGGCCGATTTGGAAAGCGACGCCATCAGCACGCGCTTCCCCGTCGCTGAAATCAACGCTTTCGGCCAGACCACACAAACCATCTACGCCGGAGTGAGTGCGCAGAATTTGCAGATCACCTCAAGGCCGGCTGCGGGCGCGTGGGATGTTTCGTTTGCAGTCACGCAATTCAACGATCCATTTCTCAACAGCTCGACATCCAGCGTATCGCGCTACCAACTCCTCGAAGTCGGAGTCGGCGACAAGGCGATCATCATGACGCCGAAAACACTCGAAGCTACCGAGGCCGTGACAACCGGCACGCGAACGCTGGCGACTTTTCGCCACGGTGGCGCGGCGGCAGTGCCTGCGGATTTCATCGCGGTGGTGAATTGGGGCGACGGCAGCAACCGGCAGTCCTCCAGCGGTGCAAACGCACCCATCACCATCGTGCGCTCGGCCACGCAATCGGGCGCATTTGAAGTGCAGGGCGCACACACTTACGTCCGCGACGGCGTGTATCCGCTGCACGTGATCGTGGACGGCCCGAGCGGTGCGACCAAGACCGCGCGCGGCAATGCAGTCGTTCATCCCACAGGCGCGACACTCACCGCTGTGGGAGAAAATATTGATTTCAGCGGGCCTCTTTTCACCGGCAGGCCGCTCGCATATTTCAACGACACAACACTCGGCGCGAAAGTTGCGGATTTCTCGGTCACTGTGGATTGGGGCGATGGGAAGCGCGACGCCGGCACCGTGAAACAAGTCGGCGCCGGTCGCTTCGCAGTCTTCGGCACGCACCGCTACGTGGATGCGACGACCTACGCGGTCGCCGTTCACGTTCATCGCAATTCGCCCGGCGCTGACGCTATCGCATGGTCCACGATCAAAATTCGCGGATTCATCAGCCCGGTGCATTTCCCGCCTTTTGCGAAGGCAAACATCACCAGCCTGTGGACGGAATCGCCGGTGAAAAGCTACCGCACCGTTTCCGCAACGAGGACAGACACTGACGTCACAGGAACACTCTTCATCATCAACGGCGGGAAAAATCCCACGAGCAAATGGAAGCTGAAATTCTGGCTGTCGAGCGACGCCACTTTCAATCCCACCGGAGCAAACGCGGACACGGCGTTGAAATTCGGCCCGCTAACGAAATTGCTCACAGAATTATCTCTCAACCCGCTCTCTCCGGGGTCTGGTGGCAATCTGCCGATCAAAAGCTCGAACGGTTCTGACTTCACCGTGAGGATGCCGGTAGGCGAAACAGGCGCGGGCAAATTTCTCATCGCTCAGCTCGTCTATAACGACCCAATCACCGACCACATGTCCGTGCCGAAGACCGTCGTCTTTGGGCCGCTGCCCGGAATTCTGGTATCCGCCACATCGCTCCGCGTGAAAGAGGGCACGACGAACAACCCGCTCCAGACAGCCACGTTCAAGGTGAAGCTCGATACCCCGCCGACGCAAACGGTGACCATCCCCATCGAAATTCAAAACGCGAGCCAGCAGCCGGATGTCACACGTGCGACTTTGAGCGCCGCACAGGTCGTTTTCAA
>JBEIQV010000363.1:0-2905 GCA_040376335.1 Verrucomicrobiia bacterium
GATTTCCGCCGCACGGTCGTAGTGTTCTAGCGAGGCGACATGTTCATCGAAATCGCCGGGATGCGCTGCGCCAATGGAGAGCGTGTGGATTTCCGGGTGCGCGAGGCACCATAGATTGTTCCACTGGATCGGCGAAAGAGGCGCGCACAATTCGCGGAGTCGCGCTGGCGGGGCGTAGAGTTTCCCGCCTTTGTCGCTCGGCGAAATGATGAAGACACCCATGTCGCGCGCCTTCGCAGCGAGGACTGCCGGCCAGTTCAGTTCATTCACAAAATACCAATGGAGGTTCACATAATCGAAGCCGTCGCTTTCGATGGCTTTCAAAATAATGTCCGTCGTCGCGTGCGTGCTGAATCCGATGAAGCGGCAACGCCCCTCGCGCTGTAGCTTGCGCGCTTCGTCGAGACAGCCTCCCTTGCGCAGCGACCAGTCGAGAAACTCTGCGTTGTTGATGCCGTGCAGCGAAAGCAGTTCGACATGATCCAGCTTCAGATTCCGCATGGACTGCTCGAAATTCTCCCTAAACTCCTTCGCAGTGGCACATGGCGCGACCTTCGTTTGCACGATCATTTTTTCACGCGGCAGGCGCGGGAGAATCCAGCCGAGCTGCATTTCGCTGGTGCCGTATCCTCGTGCGGTTTCGATGTGATTGATGCCAAGCTCCAGCGCGCGAAGAATGGTGGCTTCGAGATTGCGCTGCCCCTTTTCCTCGATGACCTCGGGCGCAAGGTCGTCCCACGACTGCTGAAAACGCATCCCGCCGCAGGAAAAAACTGGCATTTGCAAATCGGTGCGGCCAAAGCGGCGATAGCGCATGGTTGTCATGCTGTTGTTTTGGTTTCGCAACTGGCGTGAACGCAAGGTAGATCGCGAGTTGTGAGCACTTCCTTGTTCCAGCTTTTCAACCGCGCAAAGACCGCACTGTGCGCTCTGGTCGCGCTCGCAGCGATTTTTCTGACCATGACTCTCACAGCAAAAACCAACGACGAAGACAGAGTCGCCGCTGCGCGAAAACAGTGCGAAGCATCGCTGCGTGCGCGTTTTGAAAAAGCGGACGTGAAGTATCCGGCGGCGGAGGTTTTCTTTCGTGCGATGAAGCGGGATGCCATCGTGGAACTGTGGGCGAACAGCGCAGCAGGTGAACCGCTGAAGCTCGTCGCGACCTACGCTGTGACTAGGAACAGCGGTGGGCCGGGGCCGAAGCGTGTTCAGGGCGACGCTCAGGTTCCCGAGGGCTTTTACGAAGTGGATCGTTTCAACCCGAAGTCACTCTTTCATCTCTCGCTCGGGTTGAATTACCCGAACGCATCGGACCGCATTCTCAGTGATCATGAGCGTCCCGGCGGGGATATTTTCATTCACGGAAATTGCGTGAGCATCGGCTGCCTGCCGCTCGGAGACGAAGCCATCGAGGAAGCGTATCTCGCTGCGCTGGACAGCCGCACACGACCGGTGCGGGTCCACATTTTCCCCGCACGAATGGACGCGCCGGACTGGCCGGCGTGGCGCGATGACCAGGCGAAGCAGAAACCCAAGCTCAAAGCATTTTGGGCGCAGCTCGCTCGCGGTTGGGAGTTGTTTGAAAAAGATCATCGGTCACCCGTCGTCACCGTGAGCAAAGACGGCGCTTACAATTGCACCAGCGGACGCTGACGAAGCTGGCGCTGCGCTCGTCTCATCGGGTAGTGCTGTGCGATGCGCTACATCCTCTCGCTCCTCTTCCTCGCGTTCACACTGCACGCTGCGGAGAAACCGAACATCATTTTTATTTTCGCCGACGACCTCGGCGTCAACGACCTTGCGTGCTACGGGCGCAAGGAGCATCACACGCCGAATCTCGACAAACTCGCCGCCGAGGGAATGCGTTTCACCAGTGCCTATTGCGCACAGCCCATCTGCTCGCCTTCGCGTGCGGCGGTGATGACCGGCAAACATCCCGCGCGACTTCATCTCACCACCTTCTTGCCGGGTCGCCCCGATGCTCCTTCGCAAAAGCTGCTGCATCCGCGCATCGAAGGGCAACTCCCGCTGGAGGAAGTCACCATCGCCGAGCTGCTGCACGACGCAGGTTACGCCACGGGAATGTTTGGAAAATGGCACCTCGGCGGAAACGGTTTCGGCCCGAAAGAGCAGGGCTTTGATACCGTTGTAATGCCTCAGATGAATACGAAGCCGAGCGCTGACGAAGGCGGCAAAGGCGAATATGAAATCACAGCGGCGGTGGAGAAGTTCATCGAGGAAAACAAAGCGCGCCCCTTTTTCTGCTACGTGCCACACAATACCCCGCACATCCCGCTCGGCGCGAAAACCGAACTGACGACCAAGAACAAAGACGCCTTTAACCCAACGTATGCCGCGATGATTGAAACGCTCGACGACTGCGTGGGGCGGCTCATGCAGAAAGTCGAATCGCTCGGCCTCACGGAGCGCACACTCTTCGTTTTCACGAGCGACAACGGCGGGCTCCACGTCCTCGAAGCGCCCGGCACTCCCGCGACACACAACTCCCCCCTTCGCGCAGGCAAAGGTTTCCTCTACGAAGGTGGATTGCGCGAGCCGCTTATCGTCCGCTGGCCCGGCGTGACGAAAGCGGGCAGCGTTTGCGAGACGCCCGTCGTGCTCACCGACCTCATGCCGACATTCATGGATGCTGCGTGCATTGACCCCGGCAAAACCACCGGCCCGCTCGATGGCGCATCGCTCACGAAACTCCTACGCGGCGAAAACCAGCCCAGCCGCACGATGTTTTGGAATTTCCCGCACTATACGAATCAGGGCAGCAAGCCGGCTGGTGCTATGCGCGAGGGTGACTGGAAAATGATCGAAGACTACGAAACAGGGCGCGCGCAATTATTCGATTTATCGAAAGACGCGGGCGAGACCACCGACCTCGCCGCGCAAGAGC